>LCKE01000038.1 GCA_001001205.1 Parcubacteria group bacterium GW2011_GWF2_45_11
GGTCATACCTTACAGTATATTTGAAAACCTATCGGTTTTCAAACTTTCCCTTTCAAGGTACCCTGCGGCAAGACCGCAGGGTAAACTGTGGTAATGTAATTATGAAATAAAGTATGTCCATAAATTTATTTGTGAATCACCCTATAGTCTCCCTCGTTGCCACCGACCCGGACATAATCCTCGCATCCATCAACCCAGATTTTCTTGCATTTACAGTAAGTGAATTTTTTATGGGTATTCCAAAAAATCTCATCTCCGCAATGACTCCGCAATGAATGCATTTGTAGTAAGTCTCTTCTTTGGTTTTGTTGGCGATTTCCTTTGACATAAATTTATTTCAATAAGTCATCAAGCTCGCACGAAAGCAGAGCTGATTTATTGAGCACGATCTGTTCTTTCTGGTTTAGATTATCGGCCGTCATCCGGATTACTTTGGTAATAATGGCATCGCCGAGCATGACGCCATTCGTCTTTTTGAAATATTTCTCGGTCTTCTGGTAAAAGAGAGTTGCGTACTGCTTGAGTTTTTCTTCCGGAGTCGGACGACTACTCGATCCATTGCTTCGGAATTCGATCTTATCTTCTAGTTTTTTATCCGCTTCGATCTGTAAATTACCCTCGCCGAATAAAATCCAGTACTCGCTTAGGTTATAAACAATCCTAATCGAACCGCCATCTTCCGTTTTGTACCAATACACGAAAGAAAAAGTATCCGTTCGAAAGTCCTGATGTATCCCGATACTTTCCAGTTCCTTTATGGTACGAATCTTATATTCATCCAGAAGGCACAAGTAACTCTCTCGCCAGTTCTTCAGCCAATTTCGAATGTAGTTTTTGTCTAGGAATAATGGTTCAAGATCCTGTTCGAGATTTTTGTCGCTTACTTTATTGATCTGAATCGTAAGCTTATCGAAAAGCGCGCGAGGGTCTTTGACATCAATATCTTTCGCACTTATGTAATCGAAGTCCGGCACTACTTTCTTATTCATGTACCAGAGGAGATCATAAATATCTCTGCCCTTTTCCTCATAGATCGCCTCACCTACGCCGCGAATCCCCCGAAGAAAAATAGCGGCAATCTTGCTCGCCATAAGTGCGGACATATTGTAAGTAATAATAACGAACGACAACTGGTCACGGTTTATCGGCCGGCGCTCGGTAACGGTTTTCGGCGCGACGAAATGATTGAGGTCAATCTTTATGTGTATCTGTTTCGAGGAATGCCCAAAGCTAAGCTCTTCGCCGACAGTGAATTTTAAGAGCAGTCCGCGGCCCTTAGTGGTTTTAATCGATAAGAAGTCGGCATTCGTACCGTAGGTGTTGGCGAAATGCTCATCGACTTCTTTTTTCAGCTCTTCAAGAAACTTTTCGGTTACCTCGTGAGTGACTTCGAAATCAAGATCGACGGACATGCGATCCAATCCATGAATGATGCGCAGAGCCGAACCACCATACATGATCCAGCCGTTGTAGTCCGGATGATGATAGATGAAATTGAGAACGTAATACTGCAACTCCTCTTTGAGCGCGTTACGCCGTGTCTCGGCATCAAGGCCGCCGTAGTTAGCGAGGTCTTCCAGCTTTCTTTTTAAGATTGATGTTAGTCGTTCACTCATCCCGTTAGAGAAAGGAAGCGTTTTAAGCGATTTTTTAAATATCTTTTACCCATACCAGACTTTAGATATTTTTCTCGCGCAAAAGCATCATCCTTGTTAATACAAGCCTCGTAATAAATGAGCTTGAATGGGCCTCGACCTTTTGTTGATGGCGCCAAGCCATCGTTGTGTTCCTTAAAACGCTTCCGTAAGTCAGCGGCACAGCCAGTATACCAGCGTTTATCCTTATTGCTCTGTAGAATATATGTATACCACATAAATTTTTCTCTAACGGGACTCATGGGAGTATTTTTTAATCTTTTTTAATCATTGTATAAAACTTTTCCTGTTCTATTTTATCCATTTCTTCAATATCGATCCGCAATTCCTCAACCAACGCTTTGATATCCTTTGATTTAGTGCCGCGGAACTGATGCGTTCTGAAATACAGCAAATCGAACAATGCTTTCGACGGCGAGGCTATATAAAAATCAAACTTGCCCTTAGTAAGGGAAAAATCGGAAAACAAATCATTTTTGATCGACTGGTATGAGAAATTACCGGCCTTTGTCTCGAAATCTCGCGTGGCTTTGGGAGAAACCGAGGTAACGGAATGGACCGCTTCCGTAGCGAGATTATAATACTGGAGAGCCGCCCATGAACTCACATAGGAAGGTGTGCGTATGACGTTGGCGAGATAGAACGAATACGAAATATCGTTCTTATTTTTTTCAAAGAAGTCGGTGGACACATACAAACCCTTATTGAGCCAGATGATTTCTTTGTACTTCAAAAACCGGCTGATGTAAGTGTCAACCGTGCCGTCCTTAAGCCCCAGCTGTTTACCAAGCTGATAAACAGTATTTTTGCCGAATAAGCTGTTCTAATAGGTTCTTTCTGCTTTTCATGATTATGACACTAGTGTACCATACGTGAAATGTGCTGTAAACCCCGTTAGAAGCAGATCGCGATCCGCGATCGCGGCTTCTAACGGGGTAAAGCTGGCCTATCCACTATCCTTGCCGGTCGGCGAAATGCCTTATTTTGTTCAGTTGTATCACTGTACTGCACAAAAAAGGGACTTTTTGCATAGTACAGTGTACAAAGTATGCAAAATCGGCATCAAGCTCTCAAATCTGGTCAAACTGGTGGTTCAGGATCGTGAAGGGTATCCAAACGTGTACCGGTGACGCAAAGCTCGCCACAGGGGCAACAAATGGCAAATTTGGGTAACACAAAACCGCCTTTCGGCGGCTTCGGTTTTAAATCGTGGCAACTGGGATTTTTCGGGATGTATAATCTCCTCCTCTCTTACTTCGCTCGAATTTCAGCGGACCCAGCATCAGCCCAATCTTTAACCCCTCATTCGTGTATGTTGCTACTATGACTTTTTGTTTTTTCATAAATTACCTTCTAGGCTCTTTAGCTAAAATTGGCGCTTTCCCTGGCTGTGCGATTTTGCTACAATAAAGCTGAATTTAACTGATATTATTTTACACATTAAAAGCCTAAGACGCAACTTTTAGACATTAAATAAAAACTCTAAAGTAATGCCAAAACCGAAATTCACCAAAGCCTACACCAGGGACTTTTCCATCATTATGGAAGAAGCGTGGTACTACGCCCTGGCCCGGGGGCTTTGGGATATCCTAAAATTAAAACCGCCCAAAGAGTTTCCCAATTTTTATTTTTTAAACCAGGGCCTGATTGAAGTCTGGGAAAACCAAAATTTTATAAAAAAAATAAAGGCGGCGGTTTTGCAAAAAAACTCGGACAGCGGTTTATTTAATAATCTCTTTAAAGAATATGGCGTTTTAGTGGAAAAATTAAAAGATAATGATCTTAAAGACGCCCTGTATCTTAAAAAACTATTTAAGGCCATTAGTATTTTCGCGATTTTATGGTATGGCATTGAAAATTCCAAAACCAAAAAGGCCTTGCGAAGCAAGTTCGTCGCCATCAGGGATACGGACATAATTTTTGATTATCACGATAAAATCGTGCGGCAAAGGCTGGTAAATAAATTTCCCAAAATAAAAGGCTGGGAAACGGCGATCTTAAAAAAAGAATTTTTGTCCTCCTCCCCGCAAGCTGACGTCCTGCAAAATCGGCTCAATCATTTTGTTTTGCTGCCCGGAAAATATTCAAAAATTATTGATCTTAACAGTTTTGCCAAAGAAATGAATTGGGACGTTAAAACCGTTAACAAAAATAAGAATAACCTGATCAAGGGCCAGGCGGCGTACCCCGGCATCGCCAGAGGACGGGCGCGAATTATCAGAAAAAAGAGTGAAATCAATAAAATGAAAAAGGGCGAAGTCCTCATTGCTCCCATGACTACGCCTGATGTCTTTATGGCCGCTAAAAAGGCCGGTGCCATTATTACGGACGAAGGCGGACAGCTTTGTCATGCCGCCATCATCTCCAGGGAATTAAAAATACCCTGCATCATTGGCACCAAAATCGCCAGCCAGGTTTTTAAAGACGGCGACTTTATAGAAGTTAACGCCAACCAAGGGATAGTACGAAAAATAATAAATCCAGCACCTTTGCGGTAAGGGTATTAGTAAACACCCCCTGAAGTATATTTAAAAACTTCGGGGTGGTGCTTGGGTATTAGAAAAAGGTGCTGGTTAAAATAAGCTATTGCTGAAGCAATAGGGCAATGAATCGCCAGACCAGTCACAAGAGCCTATCCGAGGGTTATGAGCTTACCTGCAAGACATTATTTTTCATGGCCAAGCTAATCTGGTCGCCGGCTTTGATTTTGCCTTCAATGATCCTCAGGGCCAGATCGTCCACAATCTGATTCTGAATGACCCGCTTCAACGGCCGCGCGCCAAAGCTGGGATCAAACCCCGCTTCAGCCAGATATTCCTCCAACGACTTATCAAAAACCACTTTAATGTCCTGGCGGGCCAAACGCCGACTGAAGTCAGCCAGCTGGATTTTAACGATCGCCTTAAGCTCTGCGCGGCTGAGGGAGTTAAAAATCACCGTCTCGTCAATCCGGTTGATGAACTCAGGTTTAAAATTAGACCTGACAATATCCATAATTTGCGGCCTGACTTTATCCAGATTTTCCGCGTTTTCCTGAATAATCCCGGAAGCCAGATTGGAGGTCATGATAATAATGGTATTTTTAAAATTAACCGTCCGGCCTTTGGCATCGGTCAGGCGGCCGTCGTCCAAAACCTGCAATAAAATATTAAAAACATCCGCGTGAGCTTTTTCTATCTCATCCAGTAAAATAACTGCGTAAGGCCGTCTTCTGACCGCTTCGGTCAGCTGGCCGCCCTCGTCATAGCCGATATAGCCCGGCGGCGAACCGATCAGCTTGGCCACGGAATGCTGTTCAATGTATTCGCTCATATCCAAACGGATCATGGCATTTTCCGAATCAAAGATGGACTCGGCCAAGGCCTTGGCCAGTTCGGTTTTACCCACGCCCGTCGGACCTAAAAAAATAAATGAGCCTATCGGCCGGCTCTCTTCCGCGATGCCGGCCCGGGAACGCCTGACGGCCCGGCTGACGGCTGTAACCGCCGCCGTCTGCCCCACCACTCTCTTTTGCAATTCCAGCTCCAGCTGGGCCAATTTTTGGCTTTCACTGGAGAGCATTTTGCTCACGGGCACGCCTGTCCAGTGGCTGACCACGTTAGCGATATCTTCTGCTGTCACTTCTTCCTTAAGAATCTGCTTATCCTTTTGCACGTGCTCTAATTTCTTGCCTAAGGCCTGTAGCTTTTTTTCCAGTTCGGGAATTTTCCCGTACTGAATTTCCGCGACCTTGTCCAAAGCCCCGGCCCGTTCAAACTGCTCGGCCTCAACTTTTAGGCCGTCGATCTGTCCCTTGACCGCCTGGCTTTGAGAAATAATATTTTTTTCGTTCTGCCAATGCGCTTCCACGGCATTGACTTTTTCATTCAAATCGGCCAGCTCTTTTTCCAAAACCTTTAAACGATCTTTGGCTGATTTATCTTTTTTGGCCAGCGCTGTTTTAGCCAAGCCGGTCTCTTTCTTTAAAGCCTCACGTTCAATTTCCAGCTGGATTTTTTTGCGTTTAAGCTGATCCAATTCTTCCGGCAGACTGTCCACGGCCATTCTTAAAGCCGAGGCGGCCTCATCCATTAAATCAATGGCCTTATCGGGCAAAAACCTGTCGGCAATGTACCTTTGGGAAAAATTAACGGCCGCGATCAAAGCGTTGTCGGTAATCCTCACGCCATGATGTAGCTCGTATTTTTCTTTTAACCCTCTGAGTATGGAAATTGTGTCCTCAGTGGAAGGCTCGCCCACGTAAACGGGCTGAAAGCGTCTTTCCAGGGCCGCGTCCTTTTCAATGTATTTTTGATATTCTTTCAGGGTGGTGGCGCCAATAGCGTGAAGCTGTCCTCTGGCCAGAGCTGGCTTAAGCATATTAGAAGCGTCCACCGCGCTTTCGGCGCCGCCGGCGCCCACGATAGTATGCAATTCGTCAATAAACAAAATGATCTTGCCGGCGGAGTTTTCAATTTCCCTGAGCACCGCTTTCAAGCGGTCTTCAAATTCGCCACGGTACTTGGAGCCGGCCAGCAAAGAACCGATATCCAAAGCCGCCACTTCTTTATTCTTTAAAGTTTCCGGCACGTCCCCCGAGACGATTCTTTGGGCTAGGCCCTCGGCGATCGCGGTTTTGCCGGTGCCGGGCTCGCCGATCAAAACGGGGTTGTTTTTCGTCCGCCTGGATAAAACCTGCATCACTCTCCTAATTTCCTGGTCGCGGCCAATGACCGGATCAAGCTTGCCCTGGCGGGCCAGGTGAGTCAGGTTTTGGGAATACTTCTCTAAAGCCTGGTATTTGCTTTCAGCGTCCTGGTCCATCACCCTCTGGCCGCCTCTGATCGCCACTAACGCTTTTAAAATGCCGTCGTAGCTGACTTTAAGGTCCTGCAAAATACGCTGCGCGGCGGATTTGACTTCCATAATGCCCAAAAGTAGATGTTCGGTGCTGATAAATTCATCTTTCATTTTTCCCGCCTCTTTGTCGGCTTGATTTAGAGCCTGATTCAATTCATCGCTCAGATAAACCTGGCCGGGCGCGCCGATGACCTCGGGGATTTTAACCAATTCGGCTTTAAGCCGGCTTGCCAGCTCCAACACCGGAACGTCAAGTTTATTTAGCACAGAAACAACCAGGCTGTCGCTTTGACCAATTAAAGACAATAAAAGATGAACCACACCAATCTGCTGGTGGTTTTTTTCAGAAGCCAACTGAAAAGCCTGTTGCATGGCTTCCTGAGTTTTATAAGTCAGTTTGTCTGGCTGTATCATAGAATGATGGGTTAAAAGTTACCCGCCCGGCTCGTTGTCGTGACGGGCGGGCGTGTTACGCGTTTAAAATAAAGAATAAATAATTAAGATAAGCGTGAATTGGTCGCGAATAGCAGTAGGTCTGCCTTGAGCAAAGTCAAAGGGATTTCTTGATTATTTGATTTATTGATTTTTTGATTTCTTGATTCCTTGGTCTTCATATTTACCCCTTAAAAATGAATTGACAATAAATAAAGGCACAAAAATCACGATAACGATCTCCAAATACCAATACCAATGATGAAAATAGTTATCCACCCTGAAGCCGCCGTTGCCGGCCGTGTTATAAATTGCGATCAGCTTGGGATAAAACGGCCACAGCCAGCGAATGCCGTAATAAACAGTATCCAAAAGCAGATGAACGAATATGTTCGCGAAAATCAGATAATTGGCGTAAGTTAGCCATCTTTTATGAATAAAACAATTTACTATAACAATAATTATAAATACTGTCAAGTAAAATACAGGCAAATTGGTTATGTAATAACGATGCGACTCATAAAGCCTGCCGCTAAATAATTGGTAAATAATTCCAAAATCCGGTAAAACGGCAGCAAACATGCCTAAAGACAGCCAAGGCCAGCTAAACTTAAGCTTAAATTTTTTTATAACAGCGTGGGTGACTAAATAACCCACGGGCAAATGAGCAAGCAACATAGTTAGTAAAAAATTTTTATGGTAAAATATAGGCCTAAGGTGATAATTAAAATAAAAATAAGCAACGCCCCGGCAATCATGGCCAAACGGCGCTTGTTTTTACCGGCGGCTTTGTCGGGGTGGTTTTTGGGAAAAGGACTTATTTTTTTGCTGAATAGCGGGACAATCAAAGCTAAAATAACGCCCCTGAACAACATGCCGGCGGCATTAAATTCCTCAGTGCCGGAGACTGCAAACAGGACGTAATACAAAACCCCGTAAATAACAAAAGTCACAAGGGCCAGCCGAACGTACAACTTAAATTTTTTTGGCTTCATAGACCTTATAAATTATAACAAATCTTGACACAAAAATAAAAAAAGACTAGAATATTGCTCAGAGTATTATTTAACGGGACAGCCGCTCCTTACTTTACTAATTTCTATTTACTAAAAACATATGGCTCACAAGAAGGCCGGAGGTTCTACCAGCCTAGGTCGTGATTCGCAATCCAAAAGACTTGGCGTAAAAAGGCACGACGGCCAGACGGTTAAGGCCGGCATGATTATCGTTAAACAAAGAGGTTCCAAATTCCGCGCCGGACAAAATGTTAAAAAAGGCGGGGACGACACTCTCTTCGCTTTAACCGAAGGCACCGTTAAATTTACCTCCAAAAAAATCAAAAGATTTGATCGTCGTCTCAAGCCGGCCAAATACGTCAGCGTGGTTAAATAATTTTTTCAAGAAAAAGCAGGCTCTCATGACCGTGGCCTGCTTTTTGTTTTTTTAACCGGCACCTTTAAAAAATACGAATTATCATTGAAATTTTAAAGGGGAGAAATCATTAAAATAACCCCACCAAAAGTTCTATTTAACCAAAAATACCCTCTTGGCCTTAGCCCTCTACAAAAGGTGCTTGGATTTATTTGTTGATGTAGCGCCTGATCGCCAGAAAACTGCTGGCCGTGGTGATGACCACTCCGATCAAAAGTTCGGTCCCCCAGACTTTAAAAAAATTATCGTTTAAAGCGGCGGTTAAATTAAGGGAGTATTCCTTGAAAAAATTATCAATATACGGCTGAATAAAAGTCAAAAACGGATAAATAAATAGCAACAGGATAACAATGCCGATCAGGCTGTACATAAAGCCTTCAATTAAAAATGGCAGCCTGACGAAACTGTTGGAAGCGCCGACCAGTTTCATAATGCCAATTTCCTCACGGTGGGTATAAATGCCTATCTGAATGGTGTTAAAGACGACCAAAATTGAAATGATGATAAAAACCAAACTGATAAAAAGAAAAATCCTCTGAATTTTTTGGGAATATTCCGAGATCCTTTCCACCAGCAGTTTTGATTCGGTGAATTCCTGATCTTCTATTTCCAAAAACTCAGAATATTCCGATTTGGACAATTCTTGCAAGATGGCCGGGAAATCGCTGATATCATTAACGCTGATTTTTATGCTACCGCTAAAAGGATTGACGTCCAAGGCCTCAATGGATTCAATCATTAAAGGATTATTCTGATGACGTTCTTTAAAATTAGCCAAGGTCTGCTCCGGCGTGATAAAGGCGGCTTCTTTAACGGAAAGCAATTTTTTTAACTCGCCAGCCAAAATCCCGGCCTGGTCCGCAGACGCCTCGGCGGTCAGATCAATATAGACCTGGGTTCTCTCCTGCACCACGAATAAAACGTGCTGGGTCAAGATGTTTATCATCAGCAAAAAACTGATGGAAAATAAAGACAGGGCAATGATGGCGACCGTGACCACCGACAACCAAAAATTCCTAAAAAAACTCTGAAAAGCGAATTTGAAAACTCTGCTGACAGCGACTAAAAACATAAACGCAAATTAAAATTTATTATCTGTTGCCTTAATTATAGCACATAGCGGCCCCTGGACTGATCGCTGATGATCTGACCGTCGTCCACGGTAACCACCCTCTTTTTGAGGTTATTGACCACTTCCCGGTCGTGAGTCACCAGCACCACCGTGGTGCCCAGCTCATTGATTTTTTTCAGCAAATCAATGATTTCTCTGGCGTTAATAGAGTCCAGGTTGCCCGTCGGTTCATCAGCAACAATCAGCTTAGGCTTGTGAACCAGCGACCGGGCGATGACCACTCTTTGCTGTTCTCCGCCGGAAAGCTGGTGGGGATAACGGTCAACCTTATCCTCCAGGCCGACGATTTTTAAAACCTGGGGGATGACATTGACAATCTTGCTACGGCTGGACCCGCAGGTTTCCAAAGCAAAAGCCACGTTTTCAAAGACCGTCTTCTTTTGCAATAATTTAAAATCCTGAAAAACCACGCCGATCTGCCTTCTTAAATACGGCACCTCTTTGGGGTGAATATTGGTTATGTCCCAGCCGCCGATAATGATCTGGCCGGAAGTCGGCCTTTCTTCGGCTATAATCAATTTAATCAGGGAGGTTTTGCCGGTGCCGCTCTGGCCGACGACGGAAACAAATTCTCCCGGCGCTATATCTAAACTGACCGCTTTCAGGGCATAAGTGCTGGGCTTGTAAAATTTAGTGACGTTTTTTATGTTTATCATAACTATTCCTTATAGACTTCCAACTTAACCGGCATCACGCCGCCTTTTAAATTACCGATGGATTCGTAAGCCTCTTTATCCAAATCAATAATCCGGCCGGTCCACAACTGCGGGCCGTAATCGTTGACCGTGACAATCACCGCTTTGCCGCGATTTTCACCGGCGCTTTGGTTGGTGACCCTGAGCCTGGTGCCTTGGGGAAAATCTCTGGAAGCGGCGAACAAGCCGTCCTGCCAGGCATACCAGCTGGCTTCTCCCACCCATTGATCCGGCAAGATGAATAAAGCAATCTGGCCGGCTGGTTTATCTATTATAGCAGTTACCTGGCCACTTTTACTATCATCGTAAGATTCCAGCGGCAGCCACTGTCCCTCCGGCTCAAGCGACTCGTCAAAATAATAGGCCATTTTAGCGTTTTTCTCGGATAGTTCATAAGGTATGTTAAGCTCATAATTCACCTTAGCCGGATTATACTGGCAATAAAGCTGATTAACCTTGTCTAAAGTCGTCTGGAGCACCCAGCCGGTACCTTCCGTTAAATCCCAGGGCGCCAGAATATCGGTAGCATACTTTTCCTGAAATTGCTTAACCGCGCCGCGGGTCAAAACTCCGTAATAACCGGTTGCGGGCAAATCCTTATACCCCTCATACCCGCTTAAAAAACTCTGCAATTTTTTGACTTCCTCGCGATCGTTGCCGTTGCTGTCCCTGAAAAAACTCTTTAAATAAAGCGGACAAACTTTTTTAAACTCCAGTTCGCTCGCCGCCGCATTAGCGTCAAAATAATAAGCCGGCGAAACCTGGCCAAAACTCTGTTGAGTTAAAGAACTCTGGGCTAAGTTCCGGCCCGCCACCACCAGCTGATTTTTTTTGCCGCTTAAGGAAAAAGTCAGACTATTTAAAAAAGAACGGCTGCTGGCCATTTGCCAAAGATTCTTGGGCGCATCGTAATAATAAACAGTCTTGCCTTCAGTCTGCTCGCCGTTATAGCCGATGGTGACGCTAAACTCCGACTGATCACTCACCTCAACGGAATAAATATAATAAGAATAAATTTCGCTGATGGCGTTCAGATCCTTTAAATTATCGGCAGACTTGTTAAACAAATAAATATCCATAGGCTGCTGATACGCGCCAGCAGGAACTTTTAAGGTAAAGAGCTGGTCGGCAGAAACAAATTCCACGCCGGTAGCCACTTGAGCGGCCGCAAAATGACGGCTTTCGGCCCTGGCGGCCAGGCGCGGCGCCAATAAAAAAATAAGCATCACCAGCGGACAAATGAAAAAAATTACCCTTTTTTTTCTCAGAACCGACACAGATTGCATATTTTAATAATTGTTATATAATGTTACTCTAGAAAGCGGACACGTTGCGGCCGCTTGGCCGGACGCCACCAGTCTTCGGCTTTTTACATTAAGCTTGATCTGCCCGGGATAAATCGGGCGGGTGTAGTTCAGTGGTAGAATGTCTGCTTCCCAAGCAGAAGATCGCCGGTTCAAATCCGGTCACCCGCTCCATCAAGCTTAAACTTGACCACAAAAACAAGAAGCTTAAGCAGAAGCTCACCCCGCCGATGTAGCTCAATTGGTAGAGCAACGGTATCGTAAACCGTAGGTTGTCGGTTCAATTCCGACCATCGGCTCCAGGCTTTGGCGCCCGGATCAAAATGTCAGACCTCAAAACCAGACAAACTAAGACTAAATTCTGATTAAAGTTACGACCGTAGCTTTTTTAATTTGCTCCTGCACATAATCGTCAAAGGACGGCTTCTTCAGGTAAATATGGCTGGCATGAAAAATCATTTCGTCGTTATCGCCGGCCAGTCTGTCCTCCAGCTTAATCAGGTGATAACCGTAGCGCGTTTCTACCACCGGGCTGATTTCCCCGACGGCCAAATTCAACAGCTGAAGTTCAAATTCCGGAGCCGTTTCGCCCAACTTGAGCCAGCCCAAATCACCCTCTTGGGTAAAACTTTCATCCTGATTAACTTCAGCGGCAATTTTATAAAAACGAGTCTCAGCCTGCCCAATTAAGTCAGCCAGGCCCGCCATGGTCTCTCTGACGTAAGCGGCGCTACTGCTGTCATAAAAATTTTTCTCCACTTTATTCCTGAGGAGCAAAGGCCTGATAACTTTGTCAAGGTAAGTCTCAAAAGACCAGCCGTATAATTGCTCAGTTAAAACAGCGGCCGCTTGACGATCGTCGGCGGCCACCACTTGAGCCACCAGTTCATCGATGGAGCGGGCCACCTGGGCACGTTCGCCCATGGGTTGAAGGGATGGAATCCCCATCTTCTCGACGGGATACAGAGCCGGGTATACGATGATCCGGTTCAGGCAAGGCACATGCATGGAACGGGAGTAGAAGCCGAAGACATCCCCTGAGGTGAACCGCATCGGCCCGATCGTATAATACCCGCGCCTTCTGCAGTCCAGGCGAAA
>LCKE01000039.1:0-12713 GCA_001001205.1 Parcubacteria group bacterium GW2011_GWF2_45_11
CTTTGTAAACGTTCATGGAGGGAATCCAGACTTCCAGATCCACGGTTTTGGCCATGGCCGCGCTGGCATCGCCGGCCGCAAGCTGAACCGTCTGATAATGAAGCCCCAGGCCGCTGACCAGCTCCTCGGCGTATTGCAAAAGTTCGGCGAAAGCCGTCCATGAATCCTCCGGCCTGACATAATGGAACATTTCAATTTTATTAAACTGATGCCCCCTGATCATGCCTCGTTCTTCGGTCCGGTAGCTCCCGGCTTCGCGCCTAAAGCAGGCGGAAAAGGCGTAATACTTTTTCGGCAAATCCTCCGCCGCCAGGATTTCGCCCCGGTGATAGTTGCCCAGCATCATTTCGGCCGTGGCGTTAAGGCAGGTCCCGTCCTGGGTCCAAAAAAGATCGTCCTTGAATTTAGGCAAATGCCCGGAGGTATAGGCCGAGGCCTCGGTCAGTAAATAAGGCGGAATCATAAATTGGTAATCCTGATGGCGCCGGTGGTAACCGATAAAATAATTCAGCAACGCCCATTCCAGCAAGGCACCCTGGCCGGTATAAGCCCAAAAACCCGACCCGGACATTTTAACAGCCCGCTCGTAATCTATCAGGCCTAAAACGGTAGCCAGCTCAACATGGCCTTTGGGCACAAAGCCAAAGGACGGCTTTTTGCCCGAGGTTTTGATAACCCGGTTATTCTCCGCTCCCCCGGCCACCACGTCATCCGCCGGAATATTGGGCAAGGCCGTCAGTAGCTGCTTGAGCGCTTGTTCCACAACCTTAAGCTGATTGTCCAGTTCGGCGATCGTTTCGCCGGATTTTTTAAGTTCTAAAATGGTCTCCGACGTAGGTTTGGTTTTGGATGATTTGTTCCGTAAAGCCTTAAGCTCGTCGGCCTGTGCGATTAAGCCGCGGCGCTCATCGTCCAAACGGATGATCTCGGCCAAATCCAAATCATCGGGCTTCAGCCGTTTTAGCAAAGCCCGCTCCACCGCCTCACGGTTGTCTCTGATGTTATTAATGTCCAGCATAAGTGATTAATTTAACAAATATTTTTTTAATTCCTGAATGTTTTTAAAACGATGGCTGATGGTCAAAGTTTCCTCCTCAGTCAGGTCTTCCACGTGCTTGTTGAACACGCCGGAAACAAAGCAGGAACGGTACGGAAAACCCGCCGGAAAAGTCTCGCGGATGTCTTCGGTCACACAGCCTTCTTTGGTGTTGCGGATAAGGTAAACGCGCTCGGGGTCTTTAATAAAGCAGGTGACCGCCACAAAGCGGGCCGTGCGCTGATCTTGGGGAATGGCGGGAATAACCTCGTGCAAACGGGCGACAATCTGCTGATCCGTGGCCTCAAAGCCCAGCCAGCGCCTTGATTTTACGCCCGGCTCCTTGTTTAAATAGTCTATCTCAAAACCGCCGTCTTCGGCAATGGTCGGCATTTTAGCCAAGCCATAATAAAAAAAGGCTTTATCGCGGGCATTTTCTTCAAAAGTATTTTTGTCTTCCGTAAATCTTTCAGTAATGCCCAGATCGTTAAGCGTCATAAAATCAATACCCAAGCCGTCTAATTTCTGGGTATATGACTTAATTTTAGCGGGATTATGGGTTGCCAGTAATATTTTCATTTTTGTAATTTGACTTAGGCTGTAAATTTTTATAAGAATTCCGGATAAACTCTATAAACCTAAATCTTCGGCAATATTTTTCATCGCCCGTAAGCCGATCTCGGCAAACTGCTTAAACTCCAGGCCTAATTCTTCAATGGACTTCAGGCCTGTTCTGGAAGCCCCGGCCGCGAACCGGCTCTCCTTTAATCTTTTAACGATTGATTTAACTTCAACGTCAGCCAATTTTTTAGACGGGCAGACCAAAGCCACCGCCGTAATAAAACCGGCTAAAGGATCAACCGCGAATAAAACTTTGTCCAACAAAGATTCCCTGGGCAGGCCGTGCATTTCATTATGGACTTTGACCGCCTGAATTATTTCAGGAGCCAGGCCGAGTTCTTGCAGGATTTCCGCTCCCTTTAAACTGTGTTCCTCAGGTTTATCTTTGGTTTCTTCGTAATCAATGTCGTGCAACAGACCGGTTAAACCCCACAGCTCCGCATCCTCTTTAAAATGATCAGCTATGGATCGCATAATCGCTTCCACGGCCAGACAATGCTTGATCAATTTTTCGCTCTTGATCTTTTGTTTAACTAAAGCTAGGGTTTCTTCTCTGGTCATGTTATGAATAAAACGTGGTAGTGATATGCGAGTCGCGTCATTTAAACAGCTTTAAATCCTTAGTTAATTTTTTAATCGAATTCAGCGGGCCAAAAATCAACACGCCTAAAAATTCCACATCAGAAAAATTTCGCTCTTTCGCCCAGTCAATAATTTTTTTATCGTCGCTGGTTTCCAGCATCGGCCGGATAAACTCGGTCACGTCCAGATCCAAAGCTTTGGACTTATTTATGAGAGAAATTATCTCCTGATCGCTTTTGGCGGTTTTAATCATGATGGCCTGTTCAATATTCAAACGGATGTCCTGGCCGTCTTTGGTTTTAATCGTATCCTGAACGAATAATTCTTTGCCTAATCTTCCGGCAAAAGAAGCGTTCAAATGAGCCACCGTGTTCATTAACTGCCAGCCGGACATTTTAGCGCCTTGATTTAAAACGGCAACAGCCATCATAGTTTGTTTTTGAACGGCGGGCTTAACCGTTTGACAAACAGGCCTTAAGGTGGGAAATAAAATCACCTCTTTGATATTATGGGTCTGGGTTAAAATATTCACCAGCCGGTCAATGCCCATGCCCAGTCCGGCCGTGGGTGGCAGGCCGTATTTTAAAGCCTCCACGAATTCGTCATCCTTTCCCATAGCTTCATCGTCACCCTGGCCGGCCAGTTCCTGCTGAAACTTAAAGCGCTCCGCCTGGTCCACAGCGTCGTTAAGCTCGCTAAAAGCGTTCATCAACTCAATGCGGCCGCCGACGATTAATTGAAATCTTTCCACGTAATTCGGCCGGTCTTTTATTTTTTTGGCCAATGGCGAAAGCTCAAGCGGATGGTTGATGATGTACGTCGGATTAATTAATTTAGGTCTAACAAATTTCTTGTAAAGTTCGTCAGCCAGCTTGCCTTTGCCCCAGCCCCGGCCGACCTTTAAGCCGCGCTCTCTGGCCTCTTTGGCCAAACTGGCGGCATCATGTTCGTCCAGGTCAATTTTTATCTCCTCAAGCAAAGCTTGGCGAAAATCCACTCTGGCATACGGGCCGGCAAAATCAACGGTCTGGCCGTCGTATTCAACTTTAGTTGAACCGCAGATTTCCTCAACCAAACGCGCCATGAATTTTTCCATATACGCCATTAAGCCGGCATAGTCCTGGTAAGCCCAGTAAAATTCAATCTGGGTAAATTCGGGATTATGGGCGTAATCAATGCCTTCGTTCCGGAAACAGCGGGCTATTTCAAAAACCTTTTCGTAGCCGCCGATAACCAGCTCCTTTAAGTAAAGCTCGGGCGCCACCCTGAGATACATGTCGGCGTTTAGCGCGTTATGGTGCGTTTTAAACGGCCGGGCAATGGCGCCGGAAGCGACCGCCTGCAAAATCGGCGTGTCCACTTCCATAAAACCGTCATTCTGGAAATAATCCCTGATAAAACGAATGACGCGGCTGCGTTTTTTAAAAATTTCCTTAACCTCGGGATTGCTCAATAAATCCAAATAGCGTTTTCTGAACCGGGTTTCCACGTCAGCCAGGCCGTGCCATTTTTCCGGCAAAGGCAATAATGATTTGCTCAACAGGCGGTAACTTTTAACCAACAAAGTCTTCTCCCCTCTTTGCGTGCGGAAAAGTCCGCCGCTGACCTGAATAAAATCGCCCACGTCAATCGTCTGAGTAAAAAACTTATACGGCTCCAGGCCGGTTTCATCGCGCTTAAAATAAGCCTGCATTTTGCCACTCTCGTCTTCCAGATGCGCAAAACAGGAACCGCCGTGCAGCCTGATTGACCTTATGCGTCCGATGACCGTCACCTCATTCTTTAGCTGGTCAAACCGCGCCAAAACTTCGTCCAAAGAAAGCGATCTTTGGCAGACGCTCGGGTAAGGCTCAACGCCTGACTGGCGGATTTTAGCCAGCCGCTCAAGCCTGGTTTTATATTCAGTCGCCTGATTCGGCTGTCCGGTATTTTTTGCCTTTTTTTCTTCCATATTGTGGTAATTATACGTAAAAAACCGGCTGTTGACAAGTTATGCCGACGGATTTTTAAAGATTTGTTAGGTTAACTTTAGAGGCTCGCAAACTGATCGAATGACATAAAGTATTTGAGCCTCCGCTCCCAAACGGGCGACCGCCGAATTTTGGCGGTCAACATGTTGTATGGTCCACGGGAGCAGGATAAGCGTGCCCGGCGCTACCGGACAACTTTCAAGGCGACCAATGGTCGCCAAACTAGGGGGTGTGTCATTATGAGCACCCCTTTTCTCTTTGCCTAATCTTTGCTAAAGGCTACCTCCCTGGGTAGCCTTCTTCTTATCCGGCAAATCTTGACCATAAAACTTTAAAAAGTATTTTAACCAGCTGATTAAATGAGTCCGGCTGGATTTTTTAAAGACGCCGGAAAAGCCAAAGCCTTCAGCCGATTCGCGGTGATGGTAATGAATCACTTCCGCTTTGGCCAAATACCAGACCTGCCAGCCTTTTTCCCAAAACCGGCGGCACCAGTCCAGATCTTCCATGTACATAAAATACCTTTCATCCAGCAAACCAACTTCAGCCATTGCCTGGCGCCTGACCATTAAACAGGCGCCGTAAAGCCAGTCAACCTGACTGTTGGCTTCATGATTCCAGTCTCGCATTAAATAATTATCAATCCAGGCCAGGGCGTTTTTAGTTTTACCCAAAAAACTCCGCCGGTAAAAAGGCAAACGCCAGTCCGGCCAGCGACTGCAACTGTATTGCAAGCTGCCGTCGGGGTTGATTAATTTAGGACCTAGCATGCCCGCCTCGGAATGACTCTTCATAAAATCCAACATGTTTTCAATAGCTTTAGACAGCACCAAAATATCGGGATTTAAAATTAAAATAAAGTCGCCCTGAGCCTGGCGGATGCCTAAATTATTGCCTCCGGAAAAGCCCAAATTTTTGCCTGACTCCACCAGTTTGATATCAAAATAATGCTCCTTAAGATACGCAACGGAATTATCCTGCGAGTTGTTGTCAACCACAATCACTTCGTAAGCCAGGCTTAAATTAAGATCCTTAACGGCTCTCAAGCAATTTTTAACCAGGCCCAGCGACTTATAATTTAAAATGATGATTGATAAATCCATATGAAAAAAATTCTAAATCCTAAACAATTATTTTTAGAAGACAAAGCAGGTTTAGGTCGTTATAATTTAGTCTTTGGGTCATTGTTTAGCATTTAGAGCTTAGGATTTAAGGTTTTTACCTTTATTTACCAAATTGCCGATAACTTAACACTTAACCACTCTTTCTTCTTAATTCTTTATTCAACGCTTAACTCACTCAAACCACTTGGCGATCTCGCCGGCCTTGACCTTGATGATGTGTTTAACAATATAGCGACGCTTAGCTTTTAACTTGGGCCGCTGCTTAAAATACAAGCCCAAACCGTGTAAAGTTGACTGCTCAAATAATAAAATATAAACCAGCTTTTTCAATTCATACCAAAAAATCGGCCAAAAATATTTAAAAAGATTGGAAAAAAATTCATTTTTAAACAAGGTCTGCAAATGATTTTTGTAGGAATAAAGCTTGACCATCTGATCCTTGGACCGACGCAAGTCCGCCGCCGCCTGATCGCTCAGGTCGCGCTGGCCCCTAACCGTACGATTGTGGTAAGCCACGGCCACCGGCAGGCAAAAAGACTGGTAACCGGCCAGCCGCAAGCGCCAGGCCAGATCAACGTCCTCTTTGTAGGAAAAAAACAGCTCGTCAAAATACTCCTCACGCCCCAATGAACCCGGCAGTTTAACCGACTCCAGGGCGCTGCGGCGATAGACAGGCACGGCGCCGGAAACGCCGAAAACTTCCCACGCCGGTTGCTCGGCAACGGTGTCTGTTTCGCCCTGGCCGATTTCCACCACCCGGTGATTTTTAAACACCCGCAGGCCCAGACTGTCAATCACGTCCGTCTTTTTATTATCAGAATAATCCCAAATCAATATTTTGCCGCTGATAGCGGCCACTGCCGGATTTTCCTCAAGAAAGTCAATCAGGCGCCTAAAATAGTCTGGCTCCAAAACGGAGTCCTGGTTCAAGAGGCAGAGATAGTCGCTCCGGGACCAGGCAATGGCCTGATTATGAGCCTTGGCAAAACCCACGTTTCCCGAATGCTCTACCACCTTGATTTGCGGATATTTTTCCTTTAAATATGGCACTGTCCGGTCGCTGGAGCCGTTATCTATGACTAGGACGGCAAAATCCTGAAAAGTCTGATTAACTAAAGACGACAGGCAGAAAGGCAGATATTTTTCCGCGTTGTAGGTGACCAGACTAACGGCTAGTTTTGTTTTGGGACGTTCCATAATTTTCTGTTAACCTGTAAAAAACCGCACTGACAATTAAAATATAACCGATGCCTAAAGGATGATTCAAATAAGGGCTAAAGACGGAAGTGGCGGCCACAGCCACTAAAGCCACCAGCAAGCCCACAGCCAGCCCGGCGTTTTCAGTACGGCCGGCGATGATCAACCGTCCGTCTTTAACCACCTTAACGAATAGCGCCAAATAACTCAAGAGCCCGAGCAGGCCGATTTTAAGCCAGATGTCCAAATAGCCCCATTCAAAGGCATAAGTGCTGTAACGGCCGTCCTTAAACTCCTGCCTGATTCTGGGATCGTTGGAAATATAAGTGACCGCCCGGCCAAAACCGGCGCCGAGCAGAGGTTCACTTAAGCTGGCCCTAAATAACGGCTGTAGCTGGGCCAAGCGTGACGAACCGGCCGCTTCGGTGGTCGGATCATGCAAACGGTCCTGGATCAGATTTCCGTTAAAATTCAAAGTAATCAAATTTAAAAACATCACCTCCGCCGTCGCAATGACCAGCCAGGCTAAGCCAAGCTTAAAAAAATCAATCGGCCGGGGACGTAAATAAAAAATGTAAGACGACAACAGCAGACAAACAGCCACGGCCAGGCCGACCCAAAAACTCCTGGAGAGGCTGGCCACAATGGCCGTGCTGCCTAAGACGGCGTTTAAGCGTAGCCACTTAACAACTGACCGGTTTAAATCCAGCTTCCGGGCGAACAAAATAAGGGCCAGCGACACAACTAGGGCGATTAAAACGTAAACATGCGCCTGAAAAAATATACGGTAAAAATTGCCGCCGACGTAGGTAATCTCCCCCACCCCGCTTTGCCTGACCCACCGGTAAATTACGTCTAAAGGCAGGCTGAACTGATGGGCGAAAATTACCAGCAGGAGCAGAGTTTTCAGGGACAGATAAATGGCTGCGGCGAATAAAAACGCTAAAAAATTTCTGATCGCCGTAGTCCGGCTAAGCACGGAAAAAAAGACGGGCAGATAAAGAAAATACAGCCAGCCGTTAGCGTCAAAAAAAACCTGCCCAAACGGCTGGTGCGCCAGGCCGTTCAGGGCCGCCAGCATAACAAATAAGCCCAGCCCCAAATAGTAAAATAAATAGCGATTAGAGCCGCGAAAAAAAAGAAGATGCTGGTCGCGGCAGGCCTTAATAAGCCAGACGGCCATGACGGCCAGAAACAACCCGATTCTGAGCGACAGCCTGAAACCGTCAACCTCCGCATAAAATAAATAACCCTTTGAGCCTATGAACAGTTCCGTCAAGACCAGATAAAAACCGTAATCCAATTTAATCCAAGACAGCACCAGGGCCAAAACCACCACGGCCGCAAACACGGCGACGTTAAGCCAAAAAAATTGCTGCGCCCAAAACGACAAAAGCTCAACAATTATTATTGCCAAAAAAACGGTCTTAAAATTTTTGCCGAACAGGTCATTAAGCATTTTTGAATCTCCCTAAGGAAAAAAGCAGGCTCAAAGGGGTCAAGAGCAAAATTAACACATAAGTGAACAAACTCTGGTGCTTTAAAACATAGCGCAGGCGGCTGCGGCAAAAAATCCATTGATTTTTAAGATTAAGCGACTGCTTAAAGCTCTGGCCGCCATAATGGATCAGCCTGACCTCCGGGGTATAAACCACCTTAAACCCGGCCTGGCGGGCGCGTTGGCAATAATCAACTTCCTCAAACCAGATATAATAACTTTCATCCAGATCGCCGATGGTTTTAATCAGATCGCCGGAAATTAAAAAGAAAGCGCCCATCACTTGATCCACTTCAGCTCTCTTGGAATAATCAAAATCCGCGGCGAAATATCTTTTCAGACGCCAGAGGTGGTGTAGTTTGAAAATCATGAGCACATGATCAAGCAAGGTGGGAAAAGACCTGACCGAAAGCTGGGTTGACTGATCGTAATTAAGCAAATGCCCGCCCAGGATGCCGAGACGCGTATCCTGCTCCATAATTTCCTGCGCCCGCTTAAGGGAATTGTCAATCAGCTTGGTATCGGGATTGAGCAATAAAATGTTTTTACCCCTGGCCTTTCTCAGGCCTAGATTGCAGGCCCTGGCAAAACCTAAATTAATCCGGCTGTTAACCAGTCTGACCTGCGGAAAATTGCCCGCCACCATCTCCACGGTGCCGTCGCCGGAATCGTTATCAATCACAATAACCTCAAAATCAAGATTCCGGGTCAGCGAAAAGATGGAAGCCAAACATTGCTCCAGCAATTCTTTAACTCTCCAGGAAACTATAATGATTGACAGATCCATAAATGTGATAATAAGCGGCGACTGAACTATAATTTTTGTTCGATTAAATCAAGCATTTTATCCACCCGCTTCAACCAACTGTGTTCTTTAATGGCTTCCAGCCGCTCCTTGACTGCCCGTTCATCCTTGTCTTTAAGGGCCTGATTCAAATACAGGTTAAACTGCTTAAAGTCGTTGGTGATATAAAGTTGCTCGCTGAACAGATCCACGCCGGCGCCGGAGGTGGAAACCACGGGCTTGCCGCAGGCCAGATATTCATACATCTTCATCGGATTGGTAAAACGGATAAAACGATCTATTTTATGGGGAATGATGCCGGCGTCAAACTGCTGGATATACATGGGAATCTCCTCGTAAGATTTTCGGCCCAAAAAATGAACGTTAGGAAACTTTTGCAATTTTTCCATGATGCGTTTATACCACACCGGCCCCACCAGGGCAAAGGATTTATCGGGATTTTGCCTGGCCAGATATTCAAATAGATCCAGATCAAGCCTGTCCTGAATCGTCCCAACATAGCCAATGACCGGCCTGCTTAAGTTGCCGATATCGCGGTTGATAATCGGATATTCCTGCTGATAATGCTTGAGATCAACGCCGTTAGGGAACCAGTGAACATGATCCTTGTTCTCAAAAAGGCTCTCCAGCTCTTGGGAAACGGTAAAAATCAAGTCAGCCCGGTCATCAATAGTCCTGTAATTTTTCTTGAGCACGGACGCCTGCTTTTTATAGGAAGAATGTTCAGACCAGTTGTCCACGGCGTCAAAAACAATCAGACGGCCTTTTAACTCTTTCAGATAGCCAACCGTTAAGGGATAGTAAGACCAGACGACGTAATCGCTCAGGCCCTGCTCCTGCAAAAAACGCCTAAGACCGGCATAAAATTTAGCCTGGGAAAAAATGGGCCAAACCGAAGAATAAACCGTCAGCCGTTCATTAACCGAAACCGCCCGGGTTAAAAGTGATTTTTTCAGCACTTTGCCCAGCGGCCGGCTGAGCAGATTTTCCTGGTAATTTCTGACCGCCCGCTTTAAAGTGTGCGGCAGATAATCAACGGCCACAATCCGCCCGACACGATCGTCATTAAGCAGGCCCCGTAAAATATGGTAGTTGCGGTTCTGCACCCCCCGTTCCCATTCGGCATAGGAGGACATATTAAACATCACCAGATTGATTTTTGCTTTTATATTTGACATAATTTGACGCCTTAAAACTGTTTAATCCGTTCGGCCAGTAATCTTGCCTGAACGGGCCAGTTAAACTCGCGCGCGACCCTTAACTTGGCCGTCTGGGACAATTTAGCATAAAGCGGCTGATCCGTCAGGAGTCTTAGAATCTTCCGGCTGATATCCTCCGAACTCTCGGGATCGGCCAAGAGTCCGGTTTGATTCGGCCGGCCACCGCCGGCAAACCGAACTGCGCCGCCTCCAAATAAACCAAACCAAAGCCTTCAACATCGCCATCTATGTTCCGGGCCGTTAAAACGAATAAATCGGCCAGCTGGTAATAATAAGGCAGGTCTTCGTTGCTGACGTTAGCGACTATTTTCACCCGATCGTTAAGCTTAAAATTGTCAATCAGGCTCTGAAAATAAGGCTTCTCCGGACCGTCGCCGACGATCAGGTAAACCAAATCTGGCCTCTGCTTAAGCAAAAACAGCATCGCCTCAATCACCTTATCCTGGCCTTTCCTTTTAACCAGCCGCCCGACGGTTAATAAAACGGTTTTGCCGGATAAAGATAATTTATTCTTCAGGGCGAAAATTTTTTCACTGTTATCCATGGGTCGGTCCAGCACGGCCGCGCCCGGGTAAATCACGGCTATTTTATCTGCCGGTAGCTGCAAATTCAATAGCTCTTTTTTGGTAAACTGGCTGTTGGCGGTAATGAACTCGGCGCCGGCCAAAACTTTCAGCATCAGCTTTTCCTTGCTCAAAGATTTCTGCGGCAACATAATGTCCAGGCCGTGCGTGGAAACAAAATATCTGATTTTATAAAACTTTTTCAAGAGCCAGACAGCGGCGCCCACCGGCAAAACGTCACCCACCCAAAGCCGGTCAATTTTTTCGCGCTTGACTGTCCGCGCAATCAGCCAGGACAGTTTTATCCAGCGCGGCCAAAAAACTGACGACAATAAGGGACGCCTGATAATTTTAAAATTCTGCCGTCGGTCAAAGCTTTCCGCCTGCGGCTGAGGCATGGTTAAAACCACGCCTTCAAAATCAGCCTGGTGCCTAAGCAAGTTATAATAGTAATTTTCCATGCCGCCCCGGCGCGGCGGAAATTCAAAAGTGACCAGCAAGACCTTCATAAAATCTTAAATGGCTTATTAATAAGGCCTGACGTTTTTTAAAAATATCATAACGATGCATTGTCATAGGCCTGAAAATTATGACCTTTAGCCTGAACGATGCCTGCCAAAGCTCCTGACGATCAGCCGCAGATCTTCGCGGTCAAAGCCCCTCATCAGGTACAAAACGCCAAAATAAACCAGGCCGCCCAAGGGAATCAGATAAATAAAATTGATAAAATCAATCAGAAACTTAATTAAAAAAAACATGGCGGCCCCGGCCAAGGCGACGCGCCAAAGTTTGCCCATTAAAAAACCGCCGCTCAAAGGAACAATCTTGCCGGCTATGTAAAGCTGCAATAGAAACATTAGTACCGTGCTGACGCTGGAAGCGACGGCCGCGCCGATATAACTGAACCGGGGAATTAAAAGCAGGTTTAAAATGATATTAATGGACATCACCAGTCCTATATGAACGGTATTTCTGGTTTGGCGGTTACAGGCGTTTAACAAGGAACCCAATGGAAAATTAAGAAATAAAAAAACCAGGCTGACGACTAAAATCTGCAAAGGCAAAATGGAAGGTTCATACTCCGAGGTATAAACTTTAAGCATTAACGGCCGGGCTAGGGCAATAACGCCCAAACAAAGCGGCACGGAAATTATGCCCAGATAAACCAAGGCTTTCTCAAACGTTTTTTTTAACAACTCGGGCGCTGTCAGAAAATAGGAACTAAAAGCCGGATACAATGAGGCGACAAAGGCCATGGGAATGAACTGCAGGGCGAAAGTTATTTTGTAAGGAATGCTGTAAAACCCCACGGCCGTTTCATCAATCATTTGGTTTAATAAAACGGTGTCAATATAGCCGTAAACCCGAGTAAAAATCGCAGCCAAGGCAAAAGGCACGGTAAAAACCAGCAACGATTTGAGCAACAGCTTATCCGGCGAAGCGAAAAAACGCAGCTTAAGCTTTGACTTAACCAGCCAGCCGGAATAAACGAAATTAAACAGGCTGGCGCTCAAAATCGCCAGCATTAAAATGCGTAGGTCATGGGTCAGATTAACCGCGATCACGCCGAAAACGAAAACGACAATCTGAAAAATAATCGTGCCAAAACTTTCAAATTTAAGGTTTTGCCGGGCGCGCAAAAAGGCGTAAAAAGTCAGGGTAAAGGAATCAAAAACCATAATCACGCCGGCCAGATAAACCAGCTGGCGCACCAAGGCCGGGTTGTCTAAAATATTGATCAAAAGAAAAACTGCCGCATAAGTCAGAAGGGCCAGCGGGACTTTGATGGCCAAGGCCGCGGTTAGATAATGCTGGCTTTTCTCTTTAAACTTGCTGACTTCCCTGACCAAAACGTTAGCCAGGCCGATGTCAACCATGACCGAAAAAATAGTGGTAAAAAACAGGGCAAAAGTGTAATTACCCAAAGCGGCGGCACCGATCTGCACGGCGATGTAGGAAAAATAAACAAAAGAAATAACTTTTTGAATCACCAGGGCCAAAGTGAAATAACTGGTGTTTTGCGCGATTTTTTCTTCGTTATAAGCCATATAAAACTATGTAATTATACCAAAATTAGGGCTTTTTGGCAAAAATAGG
>LCKE01000039.1:12726-13106 GCA_001001205.1 Parcubacteria group bacterium GW2011_GWF2_45_11
TTTTGGGGCTTGAAAAAATAGTGGAAATATAATATGATTGGCTTTATGAAAAACTTTTGGCAGAGCCTTCCAAAACCGATTCTGGTTGTTTCGCCGATGTGCGGGGTAACTGATTTGCCTTTCCGGCTGATTTGCCGCGCGCACGGCGCTGACGTGGTTTACACGGAAATGACCATGGTCCAAGCTTTGGCCCATAAGAGCCAAAAGGCTTTAAAGCTTTGCGAGGTTTCAAAAAACGAAAGTCCGGTTGTAGTCCAACTAGGCGGCAATGATCCAGAGTTATTTTTTAAGGCCGCTAAAATCGTGGCTGAAGAAATCCGCCCCGACGGCATAGACATTAACTTCGGTTGCCCGGCCAAAAAAGTCGCGGGCCACGGCTC
>LCKE01000039.1:13124-22611 GCA_001001205.1 Parcubacteria group bacterium GW2011_GWF2_45_11
TCAAGCGACCATTGAAGGCGCGGCCGGCCTACCCGTTTCCCTAAAAACCCGCAGCGAAATCAAGGCAAAAGATCAGACTAAAATCGTTACCAGCCTTGATCTCCTGCAAAAAACCAGGGATTTGCCGATTGCCGCCGTCATGATCCACGGCCGGAGTTTTGAGGCCCCCTGGATCGAACAGGTTGATTATGATTATATTAAAAAAATCAGAGAAAATTACCACGGCATTTTAATCGCCAACGGCGGCATAGACAGTCCGGAAAAGGCTAAAATGGTCCTGGCCACGACTCAGGCGGACGGCTTGGCGATCGGCCACGGAGTTTACGGGCGACCCTGGATATTTCAGCAAATAAAGGATTATCTTAAACACGGACGATACAAGCAATTAAGCTGGCCGCAAAAACGCGCCATTGCCCTAAAACACGCCAAGCTGGCATTTAAAACCAAAGGCATACATGGCCTGGTGGAGCTTAGAAAACAGCTTCTGTGGTACGTTAAAGGCCTGCCCAAAGCCACCGCTTACCGACAGGATCTGGTCAGACTGACAACTATTGATGAAATCAAACAAGCTTTGAAAAAAATAAAATAACCTGGATAAATCAAAAACCCCGTCATTCGACAGGGTTTTAAATTTAACTTTAACGTTTGGCCCACTGTGGCGCTCGCCTGGCCCGCTTAAGGCCCGGTTTCTTGCGCTCCTTTTTACGTGAGTCTCTGGTTAAAAAGCCGGCGCCGCGCAAAGTTTTGCGGGAAGTTTCATCCAGTTTTAACAAAGCCCTGGCAATGCCGTGGCGGACGCTTTCGGCCTGACCTCGGCTGCCGCCGCCGACGACTTTAACGGTAATCTGAAATTTTTTAGTTAAGCCCAAAAGTTCCAGCGGTGCGATGACAATCTGCCTAAACTCAAAGGTGGGAAAATATTTGTCAAAATCCTTGTTATTGACGATGATTTCCCCCCCGGATTTCTTGGTGTATAATCTGATGCGGGCGATGGCGGTTTTTCTTTTGCCAACGGCGTAGATGTAATCGTGCTTGGCCGCGGGCTTTAACGGCGTCTCCTCGGCTGCCTTAGCAACCGCTTTAGGTTTAATGGTTTTAACTGTCTTGGTGGGCATATTTATTCGTGATCAGACTTAAAAGTTAGTCGTTTAATCATTTCCGACCTCAGCTTGTTCTTAGGCAGCATGCGGTAGACTGCGCGCCGCAAAACTTCGTCCGGATTATCTTTAAACAATTTTTTTAAACCGAGAGTTTTTAAGCCTCCGGGAAAACCGCTGAAGCTTTGATAAACTTTTTGCTCCAGCTTTTTGCCGGAAAATTCTAACTGCCCGGCGTTAATTACTTCAACGTAATCGCCCTCATCCGCATTAGGCCGGTAACTGACTTTATGCTTGCCCATGAGTAAAATGGCGATCTCGGCCGCGAAACGGCCGGGCACTCTGCCAGCCGCATCAAACTGATGATGCGCGCGGACTGTTTGGTTGTTGGATTGACTGGTCATAATTTAAACAAATTCAATTTGAGCCATAGGCGCGCCGTCCCCGTGACGATTGGAAATTTTAGTTATGCGCAAATAGCCGCCTTTTCTCTCCTGGTATCTTGGACCCAATACCTCAAAAGCTTTTTTAACGGCGCCCTTAATAGGCAGATAGCTTAAAAGTCTGCGGCGATTACTCAGATTGTCCACCTTGCTTTTGGTAATTAATTTTTCCACGATCGGCTTGACCGCCTTGGCCTTGGCTAAAGTGGTGGTAATTTTTTCATACAAAATAACCTGGGCCGCTAAATTTTGGAACAAGGCTTTACGGGGGGCACTGGCCCGGCTGAAAGTAATTTTTTTGCTTCGGTGTCTCATATTTATGGTTGATAATTAATAATAATAATTAATTTTCTCTTCCCGTTTATTAATTATTATTTATCATCTTTCTTGGGGCGGCCTCTTTTTTTCGTGGCCGGTTCAGCCTTAGCCGATGACCCCTTTTGCTCAACCGCCGCTTCCGCGACCGTGGCCTGTTTTATGGAAACGGCTGAATCCTCAACTCCGTCTTTTAGCTCCGCCTCTGGCTCAGCCGACTGGTTCTCCACCGACTGCTCTCCGCTGACGAACAAAAACTGCCTAACTAAAATGGTGGACGCCCTCTGTAAAGCGTCTTCGGGGGGCAGACTGCCGTCGGTTTCTATATTCAAAATTAAGCGCTCGTAATCGGTTCTTTCGCCCACGCGGACGTTTTCTATGTCAAAACCCACGTTAATCACAGGGGTGTAAATCGCATCTATCATGATTGTGCCTAAGTCCACCTTTTCTTTTTCCCGCTCTTCCACGGTAACGTAGCCGTGACCTTTGGCCACCGTCAGCTCCATCTCCAGTTCCGTATTTTTGTCGGTCATGGTGCAAATCGGCTGATCGCCATTGATAATCTCCACCTGGGCGTTTTTTTCTATATCTTTGGCAGTGACTAATTTTTCGCCCTTAACCTTTAAGTTTAAAATCAACGGTTCGCTGGAATAACTTTTTAGGCGGATGGACTTTAAATTAAGCATAATCTCAATAGCGTCTTCTTTAATATTCGGCAAATGGGAAAATTCGTGCTGAACGCCCTTAATCTTAAAAGCAGTGATGGCAGTGCCTTCAATGGAGGATAATAAAACGCGCCTTAAAGAGTTGCCCAAAGTCACGCCGTATCCCGGATAGCAAGGTTCAATAATAATTTGAGCTTTGTTGTTCTTACCGTTTTTTATGTCAATTTTTGTGGGTAAAGAAATGCTCATGTTGTTTTTGATTATTTTTGTAAAAAACTAGCGGGAATAAAATTCAATGATCAGGGTCACGTCAAAGGGCTCAGAGAAATCTTCCTTGCGGGGCAAGCTCACAACTTTACCTGATTTTTTTTGAAGATCAAAATTCAGCCAGCCGGGAACATTGCTCTTGCCTAAATTAGCCTCTTGTGATATCCAAAAAGGTTTTTTTAAATAAGCCTCCTTGACCCCGATTTCATCGCCGATTTTAACCTGGTAGCTAGGGATGGTGACCTTGGTCCCATTGACCATAATATGCCCGTGATTAACCAGCTGCCTGGCCGCGGTTCTGGCGGCAGCCAGACCTAAACGATAGACAACGTTATCCAAGCGGCGTTCCAAAAGCTGCGGCAAAATTTCCGAAACATCCCCCGGCAGGCTGTTGGCCCGCTCATAATAATTATAAAATTGCTTTTCCAAAAGTTGATAAAATCTCTTGGCCTTCTGTTTTTCCCTCAGCTGCAGGCCAAAACTGGAAAGCCGCTTTCTTTTGGCGGCCGCGCCGTGCATTCCAGGCGCATAATCGCGCTTAACCATAGCGCAATTGGGTGAAAAGCACTTTTCGCCCTTTAAAAAAAGCTTAGCGCCTTCCCGCCGGCAAAGTTTACATTTTGGATCTAAATTGCGTGCCATAGCTTAATAAATGTTGAAGATTAAAATTGAAAATTGGCTGGATTTATACCCTTCTGATCTTGGGCGACCGGCAACCGTTATGGGGAATGGGCGTAACATCCTGAATGGACATGACCTGAAGACCGTTGGCCTGCAGCGCCCTGACGGCGGATTCCCTTCCCGAACCGATGCCTTTAACAAAAACATCAACCTCTTGCATGCCGGTTTCTCTGATTTTTTCAACCACATCCTTAACAATCACGCCAGCGGCGTAAGGAGTGGATTTTTTAGGACCCTTAAAACCGCAACGGCCCGCGCTTGACCAGGCAATCACGTTGCCGTTCTGATCGCACATGGTAATCATCGTATTATTATAAGTAGCCTGAACGTGGGCCTGGCCCCGCTTAACGCTGCGTTTGACCTTCTTTTTTTTCTTAAATGTCTTTTTAACTTCTGCCATGATGTGAATAATTAATTAATTGCTCAACCTGATTCCCTAACTCAGTGCTTTAGGTCTTTTGGGCCGTTGGTTTCTTGCCGCTGCCCATGGTCTTGCGGACGTTGCCTCTGACGGTTCGGGAATTGGTTTTAGTGCGCTGACCTCTGGACGGCAATTTTTTTTCGTGCCTTAAGCCCCGGTAAGCTTTGATTTCCTTGAGCCTTTTTATATTTGTTAAGACTTCCCTTTTTAAATCACCTTCAACCCGGTTGTTTCTTTCCACCACTTCCCTGAGCTTGTTAACATCGGCTTCCGACAAATTCTTGACCCGGATATCGCTATTGACATTGGCGGTCTTTAAAATCTTCCTGGCCTTGGGAAAACCAATGCCGTAAATAGCCGTTAAAGCGGCTTCAACTCTTTTTTCGTTGGGTAAAGTTACTCCGGCGATTCTTACTGCCATACCTTAATTTAAAATTAAAAATAGAAAATTATACTTAACCTTGCCTTTGCTTATGTTTAGGATTTTTACAAATGCAATGAACCCGCCCCTTGCGCCTGATGATTTTACAGTCCTTGCAGATTTTCTTGACTGATGATTTAACTTTCATAAGTTTAGCCTAAATATAAAGCAATTTTTGCTCGTAATGAATGAAAAGGGTTATTAACCGGATTAAATTCTATAGGTAATCCTGCCTTTGGACAAATCGTAAGGCGTCATCTCCACTTTAACTTTATCCCCCGGCAAGAGCCTGATTTTATACATTCTCATTTTGCCGGAAAGATGCGCCAGAATTTCGTGACCGGTTTCTAGCTTGACCTTAAAAGACGCGCCAGGCAGCAGTTCTTCAATGGTGCCGATTATCTCAATAAAACCTTTTCTATTTGTTTTTGGCTGATTTTCCTCCATTAGATAACAAAAAAGAAATTCCAGGCAAAAAACTGTGACGGTTTTAACAGTTTACTCGAATTTTGCTAGAATTTTCCTTAAAAATAAGGCAAATATTAATTTTTAACAACCTTGCTTACAAGTAAGCTATATTGTACATTATTAAAAAAATATGTCAAGTCATAGTCTTGTACAATATTACGCCAAAACCGCTTTAATCCGCCTAATGCCGGCAGAAACAGCCTCTTCTTTGGTGATTTGGAAATGACCCATCATGCCGGTGTGTTCCACATGCGGGCCGCCGCAGATTTCTTTACTGTAATCGCCAACGGAATAAACCTTGACTCTGGCGCCGTACTTATCACCGAATAGGCCAATGGCGCCGGCCGCCTTGGCCTGATCAACCGTCATTTCTTCAAAACTGACAGGCAGATCTTCTCTTATTTTTTGATTGACGATGTCTTCCACCTTTTGAACTTCTGCTGTCGTCATTTTTTGCGGATGAACAAAATCAAACCTCAGGCGTTCGGCCGTTAGGTTAGAACCGCGCTGCTCCACGTGATTGCCCAAAACATCCCTTAAAGCCTGATGCAAAAGATGCGTAGCCGTGTGGTATTTAACGACTTGTTGGGAATGATCAACCAACCCGCCCTTAAACATGCCGACCGAGGCCGTGTGTGAAAGCTCCTGATGTTTTTCAAATTCCTGTTTAAATTCCTGCTCGTCGACTGAAAAACCTTGTTCGCCGGCTAACTCTTTGGTCATTTCCAGAGGAAACCCGTAAGTGGAATACAGATAAAAAGCTTGACTGCCGGAAATAGTTTTGTCTTTTGATAGTTTTTCAAATTCTTTAATGCCGTTTTCTAAAGTTTTTTCAAAGCTCGCTTCTTCCTTGTTTAACTCATTAATAATTATTTGCTTATTCTTAAGCAGCTCCGGGTAAGTTTGCCCAAAATTTTCCACAACTAATTCAACAATCGGCGTAGTCACATCAACCTCGGTTTCAATGCCAATTTTTTTAGCGTGCCTGATGGCTCTTCTAACAAGCTTTCTCACCACATAGCCCTGTCCTAGATTAGAAGGAGCTATGCCCAAATCATCGGCCATGATAAAAATGGCCGCCCGCAAATGGTCAACAATGATCCTGGCTGACCGGTCATTATAATCTCCAGCCTGGCTTTTTATAAAATCAATTAAAACTTTTAGTTCATAAATTTCAAAAACGCTGTCCTTGCCTTCTATAACCGCCAAGGTTCTTTCCAAACCCAAACCGGTGTCAACATTAGTTTGCTTGAGCGGAATGTAATGGCCATCTTTAGTCCGCTCAGACTGCATAAAAACATTGTTCCAAATTTCCACCCACTGCTCGTCATTGGCATCAAATTCGGCTGGAGCCTCACTGTTACCAATCCAATAAAAAACTTCCGTATCCGGGCCCTGCGGTCCGGTACTTTTACCCCCGGCCGGCCACCAGTTATCATCTTTGCCCAATTTAGCAATTCTCTCCCGGCTTATGCCCTGTTCTACCCAAAGATTATAAGATTCTTCATCAAACGGACTGTCTTCGTCTCCGGCAAAAACGCTGACCGCCAACTTATTTTTATCAAGGTTCAGCCAAGCTACCGAAGTCAAAAATTCGAACGACCAGGCAATAGCTTCCTTTTTCCAATAATCGCCCAAACTCCAGTTGCCCATCATTTCAAAAAAAGTTAGATGGCTCTTATCACCTACTTCGTCAATATCGCCGGTTCTAATGCATTTTTGGGCGTCCATCAAACGCCTGCCCGCTGGATGGCTTTCGCCCATCAGAAACGGCACTAAAGGATGCATGCCGGCCATGGTAAACAAAACCGAAGAATCGTTTTCCGGAATTAACGAAGCCGAAGGAATAACTGCATGGCCCTTAGAGGCAAAAAAATCCAAATATTTTTTTCTAATCTGATCAATTGTCATGATTGTTTTGCTTAACGGTATTATTCAATAAATAACGGTAAAAATATTTCCACACCAGCAAGCTGGCCACCAGGCCGCCGGCAAAATCCGCCAGCAAATCGGATAAAGTATCCAGATAAACCTCGCCGATTTGCCCGAACATCGTGGCCGCGGTGAAAAGGGAATCAATCAGGCTTTCATAAAACTCCCAGAGGAACGAACCGAAAATCACCAGAATAAAATTACCGATCAAAGTGAAAACTAGGTGGATATGGCGGAAAAAATGTTGCTGAAAAATAATCACCCAAATGGGCGTCACGGTAAATATCAAAATCGGATTTAAAAAATGAATCAACAAATCATACTGACAGTCAGGCGACAACTTATACAAATACAGCGAACCCAGCAAATTGGTAAAAGAGGCGAAAGCGATGACTAATTGGAGGACATCAATTAAATTCTGGCTGATATTTTTGCGCACGCGCGGCGAGCGGCTGTACAGATACTGGGGAAAAATTATAAGCAAAATCGTCAGCACGTAGCCGGCCAAAGTCAGATAATCGCCAAAAGCGAAAAAAACCAGGCAGGCGAACAAAATAATATAAATAACCGATGTAACAAAATATTTGCTTGGGTGCTGGAGCCAGTTTGTCATAATTTTAATAATTTTTCAAGAAATCAAAAATTCATAATCATGCCGCCGCCCAGACAAACCTCAGCCTGATAAAAAACAATAAACTGCCCGGGGGTGACGGCCCGTTGCTTGTCCTTAAAAATCACCCTCAAGCCAGCCCCATTAAGGCCGGACCGATTAACCAAGCACTCCTGTTCCGCCTGGCGGTAACGTATCTTTGCCTTACATTGTAGCGGAAATTCCGGCTCTTTTCCAGCAATCCAATGAATCCCGGAAACCAAAAGTTCGTCCTTAAATAAAGCCTCGTCCTGATCCCCTCGCGCCACAATCAGCTGATTGTTAGCCAAATCCTTATTAACAACGTAGTATGGCAGACCCCCGCCAACGCCAAGGCCGCGCCTCTGGCCGATGGTGTAATACCAAACGCCCTCATGCTGACCGATAATTTTGCCGTCAGTAGTTACCACCTCCCCTGTTTGGGACGGTATCCTTGTTTTTAAAAATTCCTTGATCTGCACCTCCCCCACAAAACAAATGCCCTGGCTGTCGGGCTTTTGCGCCGTGGCCAAGCCGAACTTTTTCGCCAATTTTCTCACTGCCGGTTTTTCATATTCGCCGATGGGAAACAAACAATGCTTTAACTGCACCTGGTTTATCTGATACAAAAAATAAGACTGATCTTTATTATTATCTTTGCCTTTCAATAATTGAAAATTTTGGTTTTGTAATTTTGATTTGCTTTGAATTTGAAATTTAGAATTTGGAAATTTTCTCACATAATGCCCCGTGGCCACATAATCCGCCCCTCGCTTAAGGGCGTACTCCAAAAAAACCTTAAACTTAACCTGGCTGTTGCACAAAACGTCCGGATTGGGAGTGCGTCCGGCCAGGTATTCCGCGAAAAGATAATCAATCACGCGCTCACGGTAGTCTTTTTCAAAGCTGACGGTGGAAAAATTAATGCCCAGCTGGCTCGCCACCACCCGGGCGTCCTTTTCGTCAGCCGCAAGCGGGCACATCAGCAAACCTTCCGCTGCCGACCGCGGCATCCAGTTCTTCATAAAAACCGCCTCAACGTCGTAACCCTGTTCTAAAAGCAAAGCGCAACTGACCGAAGAGTCCACTCCGCCCGAAAGCCCGACGAAGACCTTTCTTTTAAGAGGGGTATTTGATTGTTTGTGTTTATTCCAAATTCTGGCCATATTCGTTTCGTTCACCGGGCCTAAGGTGGCTCCATTAGTAGCATTTCCGCCCAAGGCGGATCCGCCTCTGGTGGAAAAAGTACTCGCCTCGCTGGAGCTCCGGCGAAGCGGGCCGGGAATGTCAGTTTTGCCTGCCCGTCGTAGCCTTGGCGAAGTCGGGTCCATTTCCCGTTCGTGAATCTTATTCGGCAGAGGGATGGTGGCAAAAATCTTGACGCTCTCGCCTTCAATCACCACTTCATCAATAACGAGTTTTATTATATCTTTTTTCAGCCGTTCTGTCACGATTTTCGGATCGTTTATTTTACTCAAAAACTTATGGCAGGTTTCTTTGAACAGATCAATCTTTGCGCTCACGTCGTGCTGGACGTTATGCTTCATCATAAGAGCATCGCGTTCAGAGATGAGTTTCTCCTCGCTTAGCTCGATGTCGGTCTTTTCTTTTCTAAATTCCGGAAGCGTCATTGCCTCGGCTTTGAAGGCTTCGGTAATTCGTTTCTTGGCCACTTCCAGTTTCTTGATCGCATCACTGATATAATCCAATCGACCTTCGATACTTTTAGCTCGTTCCTCGTTCAGGATTGATTCGTCACGGAAGGTATTAAAAACCTCTTCCGGATTTTCCACGATCGACTTTACCGTGTTTCAAACCATTGGCTCGATCTGGTCGGCTCGCAAGTACGGACTGTTGCAGTTCTCTTGCGGCGTATTGTTGGCCCGGCTTCCTCTCGAAGTCTCTCCACAGCAAGAAAGGGTATCCGCAAAACGGATACCCTTTCTCTTAATCAAGACTTGGTGGATCGAATCCAACCGCCAAGCATGCGACCGATCTCATCCACTATACTTTCCAATGCTACGTACTTTTTCGAATCGATGGCTTGCGTCACTAGTGTTGCGTTAAGCAACATTTTGTACTTTTAAATTTAGCTAACTATAAATGAAATTTGGTATTTTTTGGCTGCGCACGACTTGAATCTGGTATG
>LCKE01000040.1 GCA_001001205.1 Parcubacteria group bacterium GW2011_GWF2_45_11
CCCAAAAGCTTTTACTGGGCATCAATCACGTTAATTTTATCAGGACTAAAATCGGCAGTCAGGCAGATATGGATTTGGCTATTTTGGAAGTGACGGAGCTTTTACGGCAGCGCCACAATATCAGCAATCCCGTTGAAGACGATTTTTCCGTCCGTAACCAGGCCGAGGCCCTGGATATGCTGACTACCATCACCAATGCCTTAAAGTTTTTTTTGGCGGCCATTGCCGCGATCTCGCTTTTGGTCGGCGGCATCGGCATTATGAATATTATGTATATCGCGGTGAGCGAACGAACCCGGGAAATCGGCTTAAGGAAAGCCGTGGGCGCCAACCGCTCTTACTTGTTAAAGCAGTTTTTAACCGAAGCCATTATTATCACCATGACCGGCGGGGTGATTGGGATTATTTTCGGCGCTTTAATCTCTTTAGCGGTGGCCTTGGGCGCCAATTATCTCGGCTATAACTGGGAATTGATTATCACCTTGCCTTCGGTTTTGGTCGGTTTTATTTTATCCACGGCCATTGGTTTGATATTCGGCTACTTTCCCGCCCAAAAGGCGGCCGCTTTGGATCCGATTATCGCCCTAAGATACGAATGATCCTTGGAGGATTTTTTTGTCAAACCGCATTTTTTAATTTTATGAATCCGCTTCCTTCATTACTAATCGCCTTTAGATCGCTTAAAATTCATAAGCTGAGAAGTTTTTTGACCGTCTTGGGCATTGTCATCGGCATAACTTCGGTTATTATTGTTTTTTCGGCCGGCGAAGGCCTCAAGGGCCTGCTGTTGTCGCAGATTGAGTCGTGGGGTTCAAATTTTTTGGAAGTTGAAGTAAAAACGCCCAGCACTTCCAAAACTTCCATGTCCAACGCCACCAGCATGATGATGGGCGTGAACATCACCACTTTAACCCAGGCCGACGCCGAGGCGATTAAGCGGTACGCCAATATCGGCAATGTTTATTCCGCCATTATCGGACAGGCCATGGTCATTAGGGGCCAGGAAGCGGCCATGAAACAGTTGTGGGGCGTTTCCGCTTCATTTATAGATATTGACACGTCCGAAGTGGCTGAAGGCAGGTTTTTTACGGACGAAGAGGACAAAAACATCAGCAAGGTGGCGGTTATCGGGCAGACGATTAAAGAAAATTATTTTGCCGGACAGGATCCGCTGGGCCAGTATCTTAAGATCGGTAAAAATAATTACAAGGTCATCGGCGTCCTGGAAGACAAGGGCGCGGTCATGTATATGGATATGGACGACGTGATTTATCTGCCTTTAACGACTTTGCAAAAGTTAGTCATGGGCGTTGACCATGTGATGTTTATCATGGGCAATTTAAAAAATCAGCAATTGGCCCAGGCAACCGCCGATGATTTAACCCAAATAATGCGCGAGCGTCATGATATCACCGATCCGAACAAGGATGATTTTGCCGTGACCACCATGGAAGAAATGATGCAGATTTGGGGAACGATTTTTGACGCCGTGACTTTGTTGCTTATGGCGATTGTGGCCGTTTCCCTGATTGTGGGCGGCGTGGGCATTATGAATATTATGTTCGTTTCCATTACCGAAAGGACGGCCGAAATAGGCTTAAGGAAAGCCGTGGGCGCCCGGCCGCAGAGCATTTTGGCTCAGTTTTTATGGGAGGCAGTTGCCTTGACTTCAATCGGCGGGGTTTTAGGTATTGTTTTGGGGGTTTTGTTTTCCTGGCTGATCGCTTTGGGGGCGCAGTCCCAGGGCTGGGACTGGCCGTTTGTGGTTAAGCCGATTGCCTTGGCCATTGCCGTGGGAGTTTCCGTAGCCATTGGTCTGATTTTTGGCCTGTATCCGGCGCAAAAAGCGGCCAAGAAGGATCCGATTGAAGCTTTAAGGTTTGAACATTAGACCGGGCTAAGCGTTAAGGGTTATGTTTGTTATTTTGAGCGAGCGAGCCTAATAGCGAACGAGCGTCTGCCTGCGCGAAGCCCGTTTTTGCCGCTATGTCAAAGGCAGGGAGAAATCCTTTAATTAAAAGAAAGGATATGAGTGATTTCTCCCTGCCATAGCCGTAGCGAAGCAACAGCTTTGCGCAGGCAGGCACTTGTCCTCACTAAAGCTCGTCCTCGGTTGAAATAATAGATGTTGCCGCATGATTTCTTGCCGCGCCCCGCTCGCTCCGCTTGCGGCGTTGGGCCGGGGATTATTTGTTACGGGTTATATGACAGTACTATTCCATTTTGCTTGACAATATTTTTTTATTTGTTATACTGATTTAGCACTCTCAATAGCAGAGTGCTAAACAAAGCATATGGCCATGAATAGCCGTCAGGAGGCTTTACTTAGCCAAATAATCAAGAAACATTTTAAATCGGCCAGTCCGGTTGGCTCTAAATTTTTAGAAGAAAAAAGCCGCTTAGGCGTTTCTTCGGCTACCATCAGAAACGAAATGGCTTTTTTGGAACAAGAGGGCTACGTCACTCACCCGCATACCTCGGCCGGCCGTTTGCCGACCGAAAAAGGCTATCGTTATTACCTGGATCACCTGATTAAAGAAAGTTTTTTAAGCCCAAAAGACCAGCAGGCCCTCCAGGATTACTTAAGCCTTTTTAGGCATCAGGATTTTGAACTGCTGATCAGGCAGTTGGCCAAAAAAATGGCTGAAGTTTCCCATAATACTGTGGTGATCGGTTTTGCCGAAAATAATGTTTATTACACGGGCGTGGCCAATTTATTATCTCAGCCGGAATTCAACGATCCGCACTGCATTTACGATATGGGCCTGGTGATTGATCATCTAGACAATGTGATGGAACAAATTTTTTCCAGCGTCGGGCGGATTCAGGTTTTAATCGGTTCCCAAAATCCTTTTGGCAATCAATGCAGCGTGGTTTTGGGCCCCTGGCACAGAGCCAAACAGCAAGGCATTTTAGGCATTTTAGGCCCGATGAGAATGGATTATGAAAAAAATCTGGGCCTGGTGAAATTTTTTGGACAGATTATTTAGCGGGTGGGCATTTAATCAATATCATTCATTAATTCATTCATGTCAAAAGATAAAAAGTCGGCAGACCAGGCCAAAGACCGCGAGCTTGAAGCCAAGTGCCAGGAGTATTTACAGGGCTGGCAAAGAGCTCAGGCGGATTATCAAAATTTACAAAAAGAAACGGCCGCCCGCGCGGGCGAGCTCAGGGAATACATTCAGGCCAATTTGCTTTTGGAGGTTTTACCTATTTATGATCACTATCAGCTGGCCTTAAAACACATTCCGGCGGAACTGGCGGAGGCTGATTGGGTTAAAGGGTTTGTTCATATTAAAAAAAATTTTAGCGAATTTTTTAAACAGTTCGCCTTGGAAGAAATTAAGAGCGAGGGGGAGGAGTTTGATCCCCAAGTGCATGAAGCCGTGGGGCAGGCCGAGTCGGACCAGCCGGAAAACCGGGTGATCAAGGAAGTTAGTGCCGGCTACAAAATAAACGGCCAGGTGATTCGTCCGGCCAAGGTGATTTTGGCCAAATCAACCAAGGCTGACGAAGATTCGCCTGAAAAGTCAGCTGCCGGCCAAACGGTGGCAGATGAAGCTAGGTAGCCGGAAACATGCCAGGCCGCCACGAAAACGAGCCGGGCGGGTAACACGTAACATAATTTTTATATTCTCAGTCTAATCATTAACCCTTAAATCTATGACCTTAATTAGATGGACGCCGATGTGGGATCCCTTTGAAGACATGGATAGCTGGGGTATGCCCGCGCTCAGGCAACTTAACGGTTTTGTGCCGTCGCTGGATATTTATCAGGATGAAAATAATGTGGTGGTGGAGGCTCCCTTGGCCGGCGTTAAGCCGGAAAACGTGGACATCGCCATTGAAAACGACGTTTTGACCATTCAGGGCAAAAGTGAAAAAAAAAGCGAAGTCGACGATAAAAATTATTATAAAAAAGAAGTCCGCTACGGATCATTCCACCGCAGCGTGGCTTTGCCCGCCAACGTTAAAGGCGATCAGGCCGAAGCGGTTTATGAAGACGGCATTTTAAAAATTACCATCCCCAAGGAAGAAAAGGCCAGGCCCAAGACCGTTAAGGTGGAGATTAAAAAGAAAAACGACCCTAAGCCGCCGCTGAATTAATAAGCTTGGGCCGATTAACCTATTTTTACCGCTTAAATTATGGATCAAAGCCAAAGAGGACAATTCAGCTTAAGGCTAGTGCAAAAATGTCCGGTCTGCAATCATGATTATTCGTCAGGCAAGATTCAGATTTTGGACGAAGAAGGCAACAGTTTTTTGGCCTATTTAACCTGTGCTAACTGCAATTCCAGCATTTTAGTCAGGGTTTTAACGTTACCCCAGGGCTTAATCGGCAACGCCATTTTAACCGATCTGACCGCCGATGAAGTCATGACTTTCAGCACGGAAAGGCAGATTGCCAGCGATGACGTCCTGGTGATCCACGATTTTTTATCCAGGCAGGGCGATTTGATGCAAAATTTTAAAAATTATCATTAATAAAAACATAATTCAAAGAATATTATGCCAAAAATTTTAGGAATTGATTTGGGGACCACTAATTCGGCTATGGCCGTGATGGAAGGCGGTCAGCCCAAAATCTTGGAAAATAAAGAGGGCAATCGCACCACCCCTTCCATGGTGGCGATTTCCAAAAACGGCGAGCGGTTGGTCGGCATGCTGGCCAAACGGCAGGCCGTGACCAATCCGGCCAACACTTTATATTCAATCAAGCGTTTAATCGGGCGGAAGTTCAGTGACGCCGAAGTCCAGACGGATATTAAGACCATGCCTTATAAAATAATCCAGGGCGGGTCCGAGGCGGTTAAGGTGAAAATGGGGGATAAGGAACATACGCCGCAGGAAATTTCGGCTATGATCTTGCAGAAGCTTAAGGCCGACGCAGAAGAAAAGCTTGGAGAAAAAGTGGAGGAAGCGATCATTACCGTGCCCGCTTATTTTGACGATTCCCAGCGGCAGGCCACCAAGGACGCCGGTGAAATCGCCGGTTTTAAGGTTAAAAGAATAATCAACGAGCCGACGGCCGCGGCCCTGGCTTACGGTTTTGATAAAAAGAAAGATCAGCGGATCGCCGTTTACGATTTGGGCGGCGGCACTTTTGACATTTCCATTTTGGACGTTTCCGAAGATACGGTGGAAGCCAAATCCACGAACGGTGATACCCATTTGGGCGGCGACGATTTTGATCAGAAGATTATCAACTGGATCATTGAGGAATTTAAAAAAGATCAGGGACTTGATTTGTCCGGCGACCCCATGGCCATGCAGCGGGTTAAGGAAGCCGCGGAAAAAGCCAAGATTGAACTTTCAACTTCCATGGAAACGGAAATCAACCAGCCGTTCATTACCACCGATCAGGCCGGACCAAAGCATTTGGTCATGAAACTTTCGCGGGCCAAGCTGGAAGACTTGGTGAGTGAACTGGTGCAAAAGACCTTTATGGCCGTTGAGCAGGCGATTAAAGATTCCACCTTTAAAAAAGAAGAAATTCATGAAGTGGTTATGGTCGGCGGCATGACCAGAATGCCTTTGGTTCTGAAAAAAGTGGAAGAGTACTTTGGTAAAAAACCCAACGTGTCTGTTAATCCGGACGAGGTGGTGGCCTTAGGCGCCGCCGTTCAGGCCGGCGTTTTGCAGGGCGACGTTAAGGACGTTTTGCTTTTGGACGTTACCCCCTTAACTTTAGGTTTGGAAACTTTGGGCGGCGTCAGCACTCCCTTGATCGGCAAAAACACCACTATCCCCACCTCCAAGTCGCAGATTTTTTCCACGGCGGCCGACAGCCAGACTTCGGTGGAAATTCACGTGCTGCAGGGGGAAAGGGAAATGGCCGAAGGCAATAAAACTCTGGGACGCTTTATTCTCTCCGGCATTCCGCCGTCACCGCGGGGCGTGCCGCAGGTGGAAGTGACTTTTGACATTGACGCCAACGGCATTTTAAACGTTAAAGCCGCGGATAAGGCCACCGGCAAAGAGCAGTCCATCACCATCACCGCTTCTTCCGGCTTGTCCAAAGAAGAAGTGGAAAAAATGAAAAAAGAAGCGGAACTGCATGCTGATGAGGACAAAAAGAAAAAGGCCTTGATTGACCTAAGGAACAACGCCGACGCGGTTATTTACCAGACGGAAAAACTGTTGCAGGAGTCCGGCAGTAAAGTTTCCGAGGAGATTAAAAAAGAAGTGACGGAAAAAATGGAGGCTTTAAAGAAAGTCAAGGACGGCGAGGATGTGGCGGCCATCAATAACGCTTTGGCGGCCATGAACCAGACCGTGCAAAAGATCGGCCAGGCGATGTATGCCGCTTCGGCGCCGGGCGCCAACGGACAGGCAGTCGGCGAACAGTCAAGCTCCACGGAGGCTGGCTCGGCCAATGATTCGTCAGCAGGCAAGACGGGACCGGTTGAGGCCGAGTATGAGGAAGTCAAGGATGAGAATTCCCAGGAACCAAAATCAGCAGAACCAAAAGAGGATAAATAATTTACGGATAAACGAGGAGGGGGACACGGAGGCTGATCTAAGACGGATATTTATTCCCTTTAGAAAAGGTGCTGGATTTATCAATCATCTAACGAAGCTATGAAAATTTATATCGGTTCGGATCACGGCGGTTACGGCTTAAAACATCATTTAATGGATACATTCAAGGAGGTTGAGTTTGTTGACTTGGGGCATTGGGAAAATAATCCGGCGGATAATTATCCCGAAGTGGCTCATAAAGTGGCGGCGGCGGTCAGCCAGGATAAAGGTTCCTTGGGCGTGCTGATTTGCGGTTCCGGTTTAGGCATGTCCATGGCCGCTAACAAGCATCAAGGCATTAGGGCGGCAGTGGCCACCAGCCCGCAAATGGCCCATTTGGCCAGGCAACATAACGACGCCAACATTTTAACTTTGGGCGGACGCCTTACCGACCAAGATACGGCCGCGCAAGCCTTGAGAGAATTTATGGAGACAGAATTTGAAGGCGGCCGGCACGAGCCGAGAGTCAAGAGCATTGAGCCTGATTAAGAGCGCTTGGCCGGTTGTCCATCAGGGTGCTTATCGTTTTAAGAACAAGCCGCGCATTTAATCAACCGGTATTTTTGGGCCAATAATTGTCTTAATTTATATATCCTTTGACGGCCATAATTGCGGCGCGCCAAGGGCTTTAGCCTGATTAAATAAAAAAATTATGGTGGAAAACGAACATCCAGGCGGCTTTAAGCCCGCGGCCGCTGACCGTCAACCTGAGCCGAATTCAGGGGAGGGAGCCGCCAGCCTGGAAGGCAAATGTGTCTGTTCGGTTTGCGGCGCGATTTTAGGGGAATTTGCCGGTCAAGGCACTTCTCATGGCTTATGCCAAACCTGCAGGCAGAAAGTGGAGAGTGGCGACCCTGCAACATTAGCCGAAATTAAACAGTCTCATCGGGAGGGCCGCGAAGTGACCAAAATAGATCAGGAAATATTTAAAAAACTTGATGAGATGATCGCCATTATTGAAAATGAGGCGTTAAGCCTGGCCGAAAAATTAAATCAGTTGGCTGGATATAATTCGTATATCGGCGCTCAAATTTCCCGAACGATTAAACCGGAAACTACCCAGGCGGAACTGGACGATGATTACAAGCGGCTGGTAAAAATGCGCGAGGTGCGCGAGAGAATTATGATTGGCGCCGAGCCGTACGCGAAAATCATAGAAGATCTGCAAGGTTTTATGGCTGGTTTAAAAACAACCATGGATTCCGAACAGGAAAAGAGTTGATTCTTTAAGACGTTTTTTTACTAACGGTTCAGACTATTTTAGAAATACAAGGCATGGCCAAGGATTATTATAAAATATTAGGCGTGGACAGAAACGCCTCCGCCGAAGAAATCAAAAAGGCTTTTCGCAAGAAAGCCCATGAATATCATCCGGATAAAGCCGGCGGTCAGGCGGAAAAGTTTAAGCTGATTTGTGAAGCTTATCAGGTATTGAACTTTAATGCCAGCCGCGTTCAGCATGATCAAAGCGGAGATTCTTATGAGGCTATTAATCAGGTGAGTTTTAATTTTCAGGAATTTATCAGGCAGATGAAAGCCGCTCAGTCTAAAGAGGCGGAAAGCGATCCACTGAGCCAGGCTGTTAGCGATTTTGGCGAGGTTTTTGATGAATTTTTTAACGGCCGCGTATAAAATATGGGGAAAGATTATTATCAAATACTGGGCGTGGATAGAAACGCTCTGGATGAAGAAATCAAAAAGGCTTTCCGCAAGAAAGCCCATGAATATCATCCGGATAAAGCCGGCGGCAATGCCGAGAAGTTTAAAGAAATCAACGAAGCTTACCAGGTTTTAAGCAAACCGGAGCGTAAAAAGCAGTACGATCAGTATGGCACCACTTTTGAAGGTTTTGGCGGGCAGGCCGCTTATGACGCCGGATTTAACTGGTCGGATCTTTTTCGGCAGGGTAGCGGCGGTTTTAGGTCGGGCGGAGTTAATTTTGACTTTGGCGATCTTGGGGATATTTTCAGCGATTTTTTCGGCCAGCAGAGCCGGCCAGCCGGCCAGCGGGCCGCCCGGGTTTCCCACACCGCCAACGGCCATGATCTGGAAATAAATTTATCCGTTGATTTTAACGAAGCCGTTTTTGGCATCGGCAAAACTTTGGAAATTGTTAAAATGGTCGGCTGCCGGCATTGCCTCGGCAACGGCGCCGAACCCGGCACCAAAATAGAAACCTGCGCCAGATGCCAAGGCCAGGGCCAGATCAGCACCACGCAGCAGACCTTTTTCGGCGCCTTTCGCTCGGTGAGCACCTGTCCGGATTGCCAGGGCGAAGGCAAGCGCGCCAGCCAAAATTGTTCCCAGTGCCAGGGCCGGGGAACGCTTAAAGACAAGGTCAGGCTCAAGGTTAACATCCCGGCCGGCATTGACGACGGTGAAACCATCCGGCTGGCCGGCGAAGGCGAGGCGGGGGAAAAGGGCGGCCAGGCCGGCGATTTGTATCTTAACTTAAGCGTCCGGCCGTCAGCCGAGTTTCGGCGCCAGGGATATGATATTCATACTTTTCAAAAAATCAGCTTTAGCCAGGCGTCCTTGGGCGGCAAAGTCAAAGTTAAAACCGTTGACGGCGAGGTCAGCTTAAAGATTCCCATTGGCACCCAAAACGGCAGGCAGTTTATTTTAAAAGAAAAAGGCGTGCCCAGGCTCCGGGGCCGCGGCCGCGGCAACCAGCTGGTCACGGTTGAGGTTTTGGTGCCTAAAGATTTAAACCGCCAGCAAAAAAAGCTGGTTCAGCAACTGGCGGACGAAGGATTATAGTTGAGTTAAGCGTTGAATAAAGAATTAAGAATAAAGAATACAGAATAAAGAAGACAGAGAAGTTAATGGTTAAGTAATCGTTTGTCATTTCAACCGAGTGAGCCTAATGGCGAACGAGCGGAGAAATCTCTTGATTATAAGCCAGGACACGAGGGATTTCTCCCTGCCATGGCCACAATCACTAAAAGTTTGTCCTCGGTTAAAATGACAAGCGGGGAGGAAAAGGCGTCATCTGGCAAGACAATGAATTATATTGTATAATAAGAACAGATAATTTTTCTGTTTTTTATGTTTATTAACGTTGCTGTGGCCGCGACCACCAGCGGGGAAGTCCTGACTGCCGCCGCTTCGGGCACCACTCAGATAGTTTCCAACGTGGCCGATTTTACCAGCGAGGCGCAGTCTTTTTTTAATAACCTGGACTGGTCCAAACCATCCTGGGATTTGTTCATTATCTTATTTTTTTTGGCGGCCTCCCTGATTTACGGTCTGTCCATGGGCCGCGATCGGGCGATTGTGGTGATTGTTTCCATTTACATGGCTTTGGCCGTGGTGGATTACGCGCCTTTCGCGGAAAACCTGATCAAAGGCACGGCCATTGAGCAGTTTTTTCTTTTTAAAATAACTTCCTTTGTGGCGGTGTTCATCCTCTTATTTTACCTGTTGGCGCAGTCGGCTTTGCTTAACACCATTGCCTCCCGCAGCGCCACCCGCAGCTGGTGGCAGGCGATTTTATTCAGCTTTTTGCAGGTAGGATTGCTTATTAGTATTGTACTGTCTTTTTTGCCTGCCCAGTCATTGGCCGTTTTTTCCGGTTTTACCCAAAAAATTTTTATGACGGACAGCGCCAGGTTCGTTTGGATTATTATGCCTATTATTTTAATGGCTTTAATCAAAAAACCCAAGCGCGGCCGGCGCCACGAAATTGACGAATACTTGTAAGGCGATTTGTTTATTTTTAAAAAAAATGACCCCCAGTTTCCTTAGAAACTGGGGGTCTGTTGTTTAGGGGGTGTCCGCTGCCAGCAACTGGCTGCGGAACTCCCTAAACCGTCTCTCATACGGGAAAACGAGAGTCGGCTCTGTCTGCCAACTACTCTCGCTTTGCCCGTCGTAAGCGACGGCATATATCGTGCCGGTTTTTACGCCGGCACTGTCCATTTCCTCCACTACCAGGAACTGCTGACCCTGGTAGTAGAGGCCGGACCTTAGTTTTCCCCAGGGCTGGCCCGTTGTTGGGCGAGCAAAGGCGACGGTTGAATCAGTCGCCTCGTACTTGGCAGCCGTCGTGTAGACCGGCTGGGTACCGGGGAAAATCAGGCGCTGGGGCGCGCCTGTCTGCCGCTGGTTGTCCAGCAGCAGAAGGGTCCGGTGCCACTCGGTCGTGATGACCTTGTGGCCCGTGACTGCCTGGCACGTGATCCGCCAGGCGTCCACTTCCGGCACCCGGAGGATTGCTCCTCCAAGCGCCCAACAGAGAACCACCGGCAGGATTACGGTCAGCGTGATCCAGCTGGCTAGCGGCGCGAACCCTTGGCCAACCGGGGGCGCGAGCCTCCAGCGGACCTCGGTCCGTGATGATGGCAGGGATTTAAATACCATCCCCACCACCAACATCATCAGCAAAGTGACCCAGAGAGGGTCACTTGCTGACTCAACCCACTGCCGAAGCAGTGAGTTGATCAAGAACAACGCGAGCTGGAGCACCAGCAGGCCCATAAAGAACCTGCCGATGGCCCGGGTGTAGCCCAGGGCCTGAGCTAAAAGACGGCCCAGTCCCTGGTTGATGGATCGGGTGAGGCTGGCGCTTATGTCTGCGCCAAGCCCGGGCATCGCGGCGACCGCCGCGGTGACCTCGTCCAGGTTGACGCCGGGAATGGCGGCGGTGGACGCCGCCCACTTGACAACGCCCGTTAGGGCTTGCCAAGTGAGCTTTACCGCCTCTACTTGGGTGTCAAAGGCGACACCCTTGTAGAGCAACACCCCCAGCCAGGCGACGGCGAGGGTTTCCTTGATCAGGAAGCTCATCACCACCGCAAAGCCGGTGCTGACAGCCGCGATTACAATTACTGCCGTGATCGCGGGGGTGAGGGGCGCAAAGGCCAGCAAGGCCAAAGCGCCGGTGAATACGAATGTCGCCACTGCCGGCCAGCGGAGCCAAGTGTTATCTTGGCGTTCCGGCAGACGCGGGACAATAATCAGTCCCGCGAGAGCCATGAGGGTGAGGGTGGCACCCACCGCGATCAGCAACGAACTGCTGATCACGCTGACCATGGCGACGGTTGTAGCCGCCGCGCTGATCAGAGCCATGGCCAGGGTACTTTGCAAGTACCCACTGGTCACGGCCATGGCGGGGGCGAGTCCGGGCTTTATCAGCCTGAACGTCTTTTCATGGGCGTTCAGGTTGATGAGCAGCCACCCCCGGAGCACTTCTAGCACAGCTTTCATCTTTCCTCCTGTGGTGGTTCCGGAAACAACCTGTTGTCAAGCTTGCTGCCCCAACTGTCAGGGCGATTGGCTGTCATTTTTTCCCGCCATGCTTTGGCTTGTTGAGCCAGCGAACCGGGGTTGCCCTCAGCATTGCTGCCGAGGTCGGCCCAGATGCTCCCCAGCCCATCCAGCATAGCCTGTCCACGGGAATTGACTCTCCTTTTCAGGAGAGCCAGTCCCTTGGGGATACTCTCGTCGCCGAAGAGACCATACTTCTTCAGCAACGCGACGGCCTGCTCGGCGCCCTGGTCGCCCATGTTGTACTCTTCAACCATCTGATCCCAGATGGCAAAGAGTACGTTGAAGATTTCGGTGGTCTCCCTAAGGTCCAGCTTTTCAGGGCTGGCCTGGTCTTCCTTCCCCAAGACATTGAGGAACGGAAGCACGACGATCCCATTGCAGATCGTCGTGAACTGCGCCTTTTGGGGCGCAGGCAGAACCTTGATCAACTGATCAAGGATTCTGCGGTTTTCTTCGCCATTGTCGCGATATCGCTTCAGCGCAATGGCGAACAAGGCGTCATCAGTGACGCCCGATCTGGTCAGGACCGTGTCGCCACCACCCTGACCCACCAGGAAGCTGAACAACTGCTTGACCTTGTCCAGGTCACCAGTTGCAATCGCTTCCGTTACACCGCGGGCAGCGCCCTCGCCCACGGCTTGTTTCACGCTCATCTTTCACCTCCAATGTTGAATGTTGTCGTTTACGTTTTTGTCAAAGTGCTAAATGTTTTTTTTAACCTGTTATATTAGCATAAAATAAGCTTTTTGTCAATAAAAATACCTAACAAAAAAACTGGCTAATGTTAGCCAGAAATACAGACAATGCGCTGATAGTTCACTCGCCTACGCGTACGCCTCGGCGAAGCAAGCGGATCAACCACTCGCCGACGCTTACGCTTTGGCGAAGCGGGCGGATGAATCACTGACAATATCCGCGTGCTATCGGTGATTCATCGGCGAACAAACAATGATTCTTTACATCCACTTTTTCTTTTTTATGATCATGACCGCACCGACGATTAAGACAGCCATAATGCCTAAAATAATCCAGAAGCCGTTAGGATGGTTGACCAGGGGCATAATGGGCGTGTTCATGCCAAAGATGGAAGCCAGCATATTGATGGGCAAAAGAATGACGGAAATAATCATGAGGATTTTCATGATGTCGTTCAGCCTAAAGGAGATCAGAGATTCGTTGGTGCTGTGCAAGGCTTCAATGTCCTCCTTAAGATTTTCCAGAATATCCCAGAGATCCTTGGTCTGCTCCAAAATATTGGCGAAGTAGGCGCCGATGGCATTGGGAATGAAGAACTTGTCCTTTTTGGACATCAGCTTGTGGATGACGTTTTTATGGGCCTGCAGATTGCGCCTAAAGCTGACAATGTTTCTTTTAACTTCCAGAATCTTCTTGACCATTTTTTTTTCGTAACCGGAAAAAATAATCTTTTCAATGCTTTCTATGTCTTCGTCTATATGGGTGAGCATGGGGTAGCAGTAATGCTGAAGCTTGTTGACCAGGGCGTATAAAAGCTGGGTTGGGCCTTCGCCCAAATATTTTTCCCTAAAGGCTTCGTTGAGCTGGCACTGCTCAAAGAAATGGTTTAACGGCGGCAGATTGCCGTCGCTCACGGAAATCAAATAATCCGGACCGATAAAAAAATCTACCTCCGAGCCGCGGATTTCTTTTTCCGGCCTAAAGTAGTAGGGGAAAGTCAGAATCATGAACAAGTATTCGGGGTATTCATCCAGCTTGGAGCGCTGGGTGGGCGACAGGCAGTCCTCCAGGTCTAAGGGGTGGAATTTAAAATTATTGCGCAAGTAATCCAGGTCGGCCGATTTTGGTTTGTTAAAATGCAGCCAGCGCACAACCGGTGTTTTTATCTCTTTAAATTTTTTATCCGATTTCATAATCATATTATACATTCTTCCCCAAAAAAAAACCAACAGGTAGGCACATGATTTTTTTGACTAATTTATTTTTTGATTGTTTGATTATTTGTCACGAGCTACCCGCCCGACTCGTTGTTGTGGCGGGCATGTTACCCGATAGGTGCTTCTTACGTCTTTTAAAAAGGTCTGAATTTTAGTATAATAAACGCATGTCACCCAGCAGTCACAATCAAAAAATTGAAGACATTTTTGCCGGTTTGGAAGTTTCGGAAACAACGGACCAGGGCGGTTACGAGTCCAAAGCGGAAAACCTGCCTCAAGCCGTTCCCGAAAAAGCATCCGAAACATCAAGGGAAACTCAGGTTGAAGCTATAAAGACGCCGGCCGAGGCGGAAACAGCGTCCCGCGAGCTGGCCACGCCCAGCCAAAGCGTTGCCGTGGAAAAGACGTCGCCGGTTTTAGCGCCCGTTAAACAGCCCGCGTTTTATCCCAAAGTTGAGCAGATTTTGGAAGAAGACCTGAAAGAGATTTATCTTAAAATGGATCCGGAGAAGCAAAAAGAATTTAAAATAAAAGGCGAGGCCGTGACTTTTAAAATCAGCCAGTTGCTGCGGAATACCAGAGTCAAGGTCAGGCAGATTTTTAAGCTGATTATCGGCTGGTTAAGCCTTATTCCCGGAGTTAACAAACATTTTTTGGAGCAGGAAGCCAAGATTAAAACTGATAAACTGCTGGCCGCCAGAGATGAGGAATTGAGAAAGTAGGCGAGTTAGGGCGTGTAATAAAGAATCAAGAATAAAGAATAAAGATTGAATGATTATGTTAGCCGTATCTGGTTCACAATTCGGCATTGAACTGACGGGGTCGGCCGCTGAAAATATCGGAGGATGCCCTGATTATTTTGGGGGCAGTATTTTTTTTCGGCTGGCTGGTTTTACTGCTTTTGAGAAAAATTTTAATGCGTACCAGCAAGGCACCGGCCACTTTTCAACAGGCGGTGCTTTTGATTTTGGTGCCGAGAGTTACCAGCGAAAAAGAAGAGCGCGAACTGACGCCGGAGCTGATCAAAGACCAGCTCGGCGGGGCGGAGAATTTTTTTTCCGTTTTGGGCGGCTTAAGGGCGCAAAGGGGTTTTAAGCACTGGCTTTTTGGGCGGACGGATCATTTTGCTTTTGAAATCATCCGCGACGACGATGAAATTAAATTCTACGCGGCCGTGCCTAAATATTTTGAAGAAAGCTTTAAACAGCAGCTGCTTTCGGCCTATCCCTACGCCCAGATAGAGGAAGTAAAGGATTATAATATTTTTACGCCGCAAGGCCGGATTGTTTCTACCTATCTTAAGCTTGGCCGGGAATTTATTTTTCCCATTAAAACCTATAAAAATTTGGACGGCGACCCGCTTGAGTCTATTACCAACACTTTAAGCAAACTTTCTCCGGGCACCGAAGCGGCCGTGCAGCTTATTGCCCGTTCCTCACACAAACGCTGGCACCGCAAAGGCCACCGCGTCGCCCGCGAGGTTCAGCAGGGCAAGCCTTTAACTACGGCTTTGCGGCGCGCCGGCTTAGGCGGTCTTTTTGATCATTTTTTCGGCGTTTTTATTTTTCTGTTCAGCTTTTTTAAACATAAAAAGCCGGAGGAACAGCAAAATTTGCAAAAGTCGGAAACGCAATACAAGCTTTCGCCCATGGAGCAGAACGTTATCAAGGGCCTGGAAGAAAAAACCAGCAAAGCCGGCTTTGACGTTAATTTAAGAATCATCGTTTCGGCTAACCAAAAAACCGAGGCGCAAAAATATCTGGACGGCATCGTCAGCGCTTTTGCCCAGTATAACATTTATCAGTACGGCAACGGTTTTAAAAAAGCCAGATCCGGCCGTCAGTCACGGCTGATTTCCGATTTTATCCAGCGCTGGTTCGCGGAAAAGTACAAAATGATTTTGAACGCTGAAGAAATGTCCAGCCTGTGGCATTTGCCTTTGCCTTCCACGCGCACGCCCAATCTCCGCTGGCTGGAGGCGCGCAAGGCCCAGCCGCCCGTTAATTTGCCCAAGGAAGGTCTGTTGTTGGGAGTTAATGAATACCGCGGCACCAGCACGCCGGTGAGAATCAAAAGAGCCGATCGCCAGCGCCATGTTTATATCATCGGCAAATCCGGCACGGGCAAATCGGTCTTGCAGGCCAATATGATTATTCAGGATATTAAAAACGGCGAGGGCGTCTGCGTGGTTGATCCTCATGGCGATCTAGTGGAAGCGGTTCTGGAGCATGTGCCGGCCGGCCGGGCCGAGGACGTTATTTTTTTTGATCCGGCCGACAACCAGCGTCCCCTAGGTTTGAACATGCTGGAGTTTAACGATCCGGAACAAAAGACTTTCGTCATCAACGAAATGATCAATATTTTTGACAAGCTTTACGATCTTAAGGCCACGGGCGGGCCGATGTTTGAACAATATATGCGCAACGCCATGCTGTTGATGATGGAAGACGGCGAGTCCGGCTCCACTTTGCTGGAAGTGCCAAAAGTTCTGGCCGACGCCAGTTTCAGGCGTTATAAATTATCCAAGTGTTTAAATCCGGTGGTCAAAGACTTTTGGGAGAAAGAAGCCGGCAAGGCCGGCGGCGAAGCCTCGCTGGAAAACATGGTGCCTTACATCACCAGCAAGCTGACTCCGTTTATTTCCAGCGATCTGATGCGTCCGATCATCGCCCAGCAGCACAGTTCGTTTAATTTCCGCGAGGCGATGGATACCAGGAAGATCATTTTGGTCAAGCTGTCTAAAGGCAAAATCGGCGAGCTGAGCGCCAATCTTTTGGGCATGGTCATCGTTGGCAAGATCCTGCTAGCCGCCTTATCCCGGGTGGATACGCCGGATGAACAACGGCAGGATTTTTATTTGTACATTGATGAGTTTCAAAATTTTACCACCGAAAGCATCGGGATTATTTTATCCGAAGCCAGAAAATATAAATTATGCCTGACCATCGCCCATCAGTTTATCGGACAGCTGGTTAAACAAAATGATACCAGGATCAAAGACGCCGTTTTTGGCAATGCCGGCACTATCATCACTTTTAGGATCGGTCCGGATGACGCGGAAATTATCGCCAAACAGCTGGCGCCTGTTTTTAACCAGTATGACGTCATCAACGTGCCTAAGTTCAACGCTTATGTTAAACTGCTGATTGATAATCAAAATCCGCCGGCTTTTAATCTGGCGCC
>LCKE01000041.1 GCA_001001205.1 Parcubacteria group bacterium GW2011_GWF2_45_11
CCATCGCGGATTAAGCGTTCACAGAAGAAAGAGAATTATCATTGAAATTTTAAAGGGGAGAAATCATTAAAATAGCCCCACCAAAAGTTCTATTTAACCAAAAAGACCGCCCTCAAATACAGACGAGGGCGGGTGAGCGTCAATTATTCACTGAACCTGAACGTACCGCCTGAGAGGCGATACACTCCGGGTTAACACACCTTAGTTCCGTCGGACCATCTGGTCCGGTAGCAGGGTCCAGAGAAGTGATCTGAACAATCACTTCCTTTCGCGGCTGACCGCAAATTCCACATACACACATGTTGGCTCCTTTCGGTGGTTGATCCTCCAAAAATACAGGTGAACGGCAAATTTTTGTTATCTGACGTCCAACCATTTGACTTTGCTTAGGGTAATTTACATTTTCCCGCGTTGATTGTCTAAGATTAGACCGGACAATCAAAAAACGCTGGTTTTGATAGCCAGCGCTCTAGAAATTATTATCTAAAAAATTTAGCTGACCACCATAACCAACGCAATAATAATAATTATACCAATAATAGCTGAGTTGTTCAGTTTGGCAAAAAATGCTGTGTTTTTCGTAGTCGTCTTCATAATTATTGATATCATAGCAAACAAGTGATCTTTTGTCAAACCAATTGTAACAACCAACGGTAACGGGACGGCGTTGCTTAGCGCCACTTTTATGAAAATATCAACTGATAATCAGATTAGGCCGAAAGCCGGCGCCGGGTATTTAAAATACGCCGAATAAAAAAGGAGTCAAGCGCCAGGCTTGACTCCATGGTGATCTTGACGATCAAAGACCGATCAGTCGGGAAGTTCCCATAACGATCGGGGCGGGTCCGGAGGTTGATCAGATGGTTTCACGTCAGAACCGTCAGTCGCGGGCGGACTGTTCGGCGGAACAGCCGTGGCGCCTGGCCAACCAGTTTCCACGGTGCTACCGCGGACGCCACTCTGGTCTGGGCGCGGTTGACTCTCAGCCATAACCTTTTCCCTCGTTTAGCAGCCCATCAGGCCGCTGGTCCAATGTTGATCTTTATCATGGTCGGCCGTAAACGGCATGGCTTGATCAGGATTGGCCGGCAACTCAAGCTTGGCCTGATCAGGGGTTTGGCCTTCAGACACCGGTGATGTCGGCATCGTTCCTCCTAAAATTTGACATGTACAAAAAAATCTCCTTTGACTTTAAAGGAGGAATCTTTTAGAAAAATGTCAGACACTAACAGAGACCGCCTCTAAAGCAAAAGACAGCTGTTAGACCAAAATGATTTAGTAGAAATAATTTGTTGCTGTAAAAAATTCATACTGTTGCCTATTTATTAAAGCTATGATAATATGGATGTACCGTTACGTCAATACTAAGTTATCCACAGCCTTATGAAACAAAACTATCAAAACCTTTACCAGCTGTTTGCCGCCGTTAAAAGCCCCAAAGAAGCGCAAATCCTTTTGGCCGACCTTCTTACGCCCCAGGAACTTGATTCCATTGCCGAAAGGTGGGCCTTGGTTCAGCTTTTGGCTCTGGGTCTGCCGCAAAGAGCCATTCAAAAAAAATTAAAAGTCAGCATTTCCAAAATCACCCGTGGCTCTAAGGAACTGCAATACGGCCATGGCGGTTTTAAACTGATGCTTCAAAGATTAAAAAAATAGGGCGACTTGCGTGGTGCGGTCGCCCCTTCAACCCAAAAGTTCAAAAAAATCACTGGGGCTGGAGTGTAAGTGTGGCTGTTCCGGTGATCCCCTTGGAAACCCTTGCTGTTTAAGCCAGTCATGCGTTTTGGACAGCCAGGCCTCCAAATCAGGATTATGCTTTTTAGGAGGAATACCCCAAGGTAAGCCCCGCCCGGCTTCTTGATTAAGCCAGCGATCATACCTGCTGGCTATCATTAACACGGGGTCGGCCAAATTTTCGCCAAAATCTAACGGCGGCAAGCCGACCCAGAATGGTGTTGTTACCAAATTTGGTGGAACGTAATTTTGTAACCTGTAGGCCGCGGTTACCACGGGCAGCAAAGAAAAATTTACGCCCCATGGGTAGGTGAAAAAACCAATCCAGCCTGGTTCGGCTGGCTGATCTGATAATACTACAGTTTTCCGGCCAAATTTAGCCAGAACATCAATCGCTCGTTGGGCGTTTTTATCCCCCAGAACTGCGCAAAACACAAGATTCAAGGCTGACCTCCCTGTTGGTAGATGTTGTTTGTTCTTAAATATAGACAGACAAAATGATTCATCCGCTAATATCTGCTAACAAAGCTAAATTATTTATTCCGTATTATAACAACTTTTCAAAATGATTTCAAATTAGGCAAACTACAGGCAAAACTCATGGCTAAATTTTATGACAATTTAAAACCGACAAATAATAACTGGCGGAACTAGCATCGCCCGACTAAAAGATTAGGTTTAATCAACTGATTCTTTATTGGGCGGTTTTAATGATCCGGCTTAAACGCCCGATTTTTTAATATCAAATTTTGATTATCCAAACGACGTCCAGGACGCACGCCGCCCGACTCGTTGTCGTGGCGGACCGGCACAATACGCGACCCTATGAAACATCTATTTAAAAACAAACGACCTACTTCTGGTTTTCTGAAAAACAAGAAAACTTTAATTTTTGGCCTTACTCTTTATTCTTAATTCAAACTTATGACTAAAATCACTCTGGCGGAAAAAGAAATCCCCACCCATTATTACAACATTATCGCTGATTTAAAAGAACCGCCGCCCCCGCCGATCCACCCGGCCACCCGTGAGCCCATTGATCCCGCTATGCTGGAACCACTTTTCCCCAAAGCCCTGATTCAGCAGGAAATTTCCCACGAAAAATTTATTGAAATTCCAGATGAGGTCCGGGAAATCTATAAAAGCTACCGCGCCACTCCCCTGTACCGCGCCACCCGGCTGGAAAAATTGCTCAAAACCCCGGCCAAAATCTACTATAAATACGAAGGCGCTTCTTTAACCGGCAGCCATAAACTCAATACGGCCCTGGCTCAGGCCTACTACAATAAACAGGAAGGCATTAAAACTCTAACCACCGAAACCGGCGCCGGCCAGTGGGGCATGGCCTTATCTTTAGCCTGTAAATTCTTTAGCCTCAATTGCCTGGTTTTTTATGTACGCTTGCATTATCGGCAAAAGCCTTACCGGGTCAGCTTTATGAGAATGTTTGACGCTCAAGTTCATGAATCTCCCAGCGATCTGACCAAAATCGGACGAAAATTCCTGCAAGTGGACAAAAACCATCCCGGCAGTTTAGGCATTGCCATTTCCGAAGCCATGGAAAAAGTTCAGGATGCCACCACTAAGTACGCCCTGGGCAGCGTCTTAAACCACGTCTTAATGCACCAGACCATCATCGGCCAGGAAGCCAAATTGCAACTGGCTAAAGCTGGAGATTACCCCGACGTTATTTTTGCCTGTTTCGGCGGCGGCAGCAATTTGGCCGGCCTCAGCCTGCCGTTCATTGGCGATGTTATCACTCAAGGGAAAAAAATAAAAGTGGTGGCAATTGAGCCAGAAACCTGCGCCAGCTTGACCCAGGGTGAATATAAATATGACTTTGGCGATACCGGACAAACAACCCCGCTGTTAAAGATGCACTCTTTGGGCGCCGGCTTTATTCCGCCCAACATCCAATCCGGCGGCTTGCGCTACCACGGTTCGGCCCCTTTGATCAGCCACCTGGTTAACCTGGGCTACATTGAAGCCAGAACCGCCGGCCAGACAGAAATCATGGAGGCCGCCAAACTGTTCACCCAAACGGAAGGCTTATTACCGGCACCCGAATCGGCCCATGCCATTAAGGGAGCAATTGATGAAGCCAAGCGTTGCGCCCAAACCGGAGAAAATAAAACCATCTTAATGAACATTTCCGGCCATGGCTTTTTGGACCTGGGCGGTTATCAGGAATTTTTGGACGGCACCCTGAAAGTCAAATAGCAATCCTCTTAAATCAAAAAACCATCGGAAGAAAAGCTAATGGTTTTTTATAAAATTATCTTTTAATTTTTACCGAATTCTTCCTCGTACACCATCTCCCAGTTGCCTTTGTAATAATCAAACAATTCATCATCGTTAAAAAATCTTTTAATTTCGCTTTCCGAGGTTTCCAGGGAATCGGAAGCGTGAACCAAGTTCCAATTGGTCATGGCTAAATCGCCCCTGATCGTGCCGGAATCGGCTTCCATGGGCCTGGTTGAGCCCACGATAATCCGGACGGCCTTGACGACGTCATAACCCTCCAGCACCAGCAATAAAACTGGCGAGCTTTTCATGAAATTTTTAAGGTTGCCAACAAAAGGCTTGTCCTTATGATGGGCGTAATGTTCGTCCAGCTTTAAGTCGTCCAGTTCAACCATTTTCAGGCCCACGATTTTTAAACCTTTTTTTTCAAAACGCGAGATTATTTCGCCAATCAAATTTCTTTGGATGGCGTCAGGTTTTAATATGATTAAAGTCCTTTCCATAAATTTTATTTAAAAATTGAAAAATAATAATTAAAAATCACTTAAGGTATTCTTTGACTTTATCTACCACCTGGGCCGGAGTCAGGTTGGCTTTAACCAAATAACCGGCGGCGCCTAAATTATTGCCCTTTTTAACGTCCTCATCCTGACCCAGATTAGTCAGTAAAATAACCGGCACATTTTTGGTCGCTGGATCTTCCTTAATTTTCTTTAAAACGGAAAAGCCGTCAAGCTTGGGCATAATAATATCCAATAAGACCAAATCCGGCTTGTGCGTTTTCATCAATTCCAAACCGGTTTCGCCGTCCAAGGCCTTTTTAATGTCAAAGCCCTCCTTGGTAAATTTAGCCTCATACATGTTTGAAAGCATTTCCTCATCTTCAATGAGTAAAACTTTTGGTTTTTGATCTTTCATCATAAACAATTTTGGCTGATAAAAATTAAAGTTAGATATCCATATTATAGCAAACAAAAGGAAAAAATCAACCCGTAAAAGATGCTTAAAAACTCCTTATTTCAGCCAAATTTGCCGACCGTCGCTTATGCAGACAATATCGCCCAAAACGTCGGTTCTTAAAATTTGGGCGCCCAGCCTTTCCAGCCTGTGAATAATTCTTCTTGAAGGATGACCGAATTTGTTTTCCGCACCCACCGAGATAACCGCATAGCTGGCTTGCACGGCCCGCAAGAATTTCTCGGCCGAAGAAGTCTCGCTGCCGTGATGTCCGACTTTGAGCACGTTGGACTTAAGCTCAACAGGCGAGGTAGCCATAATCTCTTCCTCGCCGGCCTCTTCCAGGTCGCCCATAAAAAGCCACTTCGCCTGATCATAGATTAATTGGGTGACCACGGAGGAATCGTTAAGTTCGTCAAAAGGCCGCTGGCTTAAATCATTAAAAGGATAAATAACGCGCAAGCTGACCTCGGCAAACATAAAGGTCTGGCCGGCGCGGGCTGTCTTAAAATTAATCTTGTTATCCTGAATAACGGATAACCACTCTAAATAAGCGTCGGTGGTGTGCAAAACTCCTGTAGACAAGACTTGCTTGACCCGGTACCTTTTTAAAACCTCCACCAGGCCAAACAGATGGTCGTCGTGCGGATGGGTTAAAACCATTAAATCAATCGTGCGGTCGTAAAAAGGCAAAGCCTGGCCAAGTTTAGCGATGAAAGAATTGTCCGGTCCGCCGTCAATGACGATATTCTGATGAGATGGCGTTCTGATTAAAATACCGTCGCCCTGGCCGACATCAAAAAAATAAACTTTTAAATTCTGGTTTTGATTGGATACAAAGACGACGGCCGATAAAATCAGCGTTATTAAGATTGAACCGCTTAATAATTTAATGATTTTTTTCATGCTTATAAATCAACCAACCGATTATCAAATAGCCTCCGACCATAAAAACCCAATGAAGATTAGGTATTGGCAATAAGGCCCACTGAAGGGCGGCTAAAACTTCTGTTAATTTTAAAACGTAGGTTAAAATCACCCAGCTGACCCAGCCAGTGACCTGACCTATAGGTTGCCAGATTAAACCGCCGACAACCGCTAAAAACCCCACGGCCATATTTACCGGAATCACCGGCAAAATTAAAAGATTGGCCAGCGGCGCCAACAACGAAAACCGGCCGAACTGAAATAAAATCAGCGGCGTGGTTAAAACTATGGCCGATAAGGTGGTTGTTAGTGATTCTCTGATGGTAAAAATCTTAGGCAACCACATCATGTATTTTTTTAAAATGGGCACGAAATAAATCAAGCCGATGGTGGCCAAAAAGGAAAGCTGAAAGCCGGCGTCCCAAATTAAAACTTTAGGATTGAACAAAAGCATTATCAGGCAAACAATCACGAGGATATTCCGCATGCGGGTCGCCCGGCCAAAAGTTTGAGCCAATAAAGCTATAGTCCCCATAATGCCCGCCCGGACAATTGAGGCCGGCGAACCGGTAATCACCACGAAAAAAACAATGCCAAAAATTATCAGCCAAAAAGCATTTTTTCTGGATAACCCCAGGCCGATGAAAAGATTGGTGAGCATGACGGCGATAATGGTGATGTTGTAACCGGAAACGGCGATAATGTGAGTCACGCCGGTGCGGCTGAAATTATCCAAAACCTCCTCTGGCAGGCCTTTTTTGGCGCCCCATAAAAGCCCGCCTAAAAACGAAGCCTGAGGCTCGGGTAAGATTTGTCCAGCCACGGCCACAACTTTATCTTTTATCTTTAAAATGCTGGATTTAAATAAATTCCCCTGGCCCGCTTCAATCAATTTTATCCGACCCCGGTAACAAAGTGAATAAATATCCGACAAAGCCAGATACTTATCATACTGAAAATCTTTCCCTCCGCCTTGGCCGGGTTCTGCTACAATCGGTTCGGGCTGTTGCAATTGGCAGGTAATTTCCAAAACATCACCGTACTGGTATGGCGGAAACAGCGGGGCTTTAACCAACACATTCCCCCGTTTATCCAAACCTTTTACCTGGTATTTGACATGATCTTTTCTAACGTCCGGTTCATCATCAATTAGGCCGCGGAAAGTTAAGCTGGTCATTTGACCTAAAGGCGCATTGGCTTGGTTGTTATAAAATGCCAGATGATTTTCATTAATGACCGGGATGGAGATTTGATAGCGTGCCAGGCCGCAGGCAAAAAATAACAGGCAAAGGGCCGTCAGGGAAAGACGGGATTTGCTTCTGGCCAGAAGCAATAAGGCTAAGCCAAGGACAAAAACCGCATAAACGATTAACCAGGGCCATGGAAAAAATGAGGCTAAGCCAACGCCGATGATAAACGCCAGGCCGGCGTAAAAAATAAATTGGGATTTTTTGAATGGCATCTTTTTAAATCAAATTATTCCTATTATTGACCCATTTTTTAGGATTGTTTTTAATATATATCCTTATTCTATTTAATGATTGCTGATCACGAATAAAATGATCATGAAATGAACGCTGCCATCTGAATTCTATTTCTTTATTTATTTCATTAATTCTCTTGGATGAAAATGTTTTGAATCCCCGAATAATTTCCGACAATGATAATTTTGCGCGGACAGAATACGCCGTACGGGCAGGATATACCGTACGGGCAGGTTTAAAACGGGCAGGTTTAAAACCTGCCCCTTCATGCATATATTTATTTCGCGCAAAATTATTATTTATTTCAATGATTCCATGAAAATGATTTGGCATGATGATAAATTCATCCAATCGGCAATTTCCATAATGATTCGGCAAATCAAACCAACATTTTTCCACTATTTCACCATATTCATTTAAAATCATTTTCTGATCTTCATTTGGCGCATTTGTACGGACAGATTGCAAATCTGAACGGACAGATTTCAAATCTGTCCCTACGGCAATTTTCCCAAAAATTTCAACCATGCCCTTTACGCAAATTGTGACAAAATAAAAACCATCACTGGAATAATCAAAACCTCGCATTCTATTTAATTTTCTATTAGGATAAATCATAAAACTAAAAAAACAGGGCTTTTTGGGGAGAGATTTGAAATCTGAACCTAAATGACCCTGTTTGTTGTATCTTAAATCAAAAATAAAAAATTATCAATCACTTCTTTAATCAAATAAAAAACCGCGTTTCTCGATGTTTTGAGAAACGCGGGCTGAAGTCGCAGAAAGCGACTTCACACTACTGCTTACTTCATCAACGTGATCCGCTGGGTCATGCTGACCCTGGCGGAATTCACCCTGACGAAGTAGACGCCGCTGGACAGGCTACTGCCGTCCAGGGTGAAGACGCGGTGGCCAGCGCTGAACTGGCCATTTGCCAACTCAGCCACCTGCCGGCCGAGAACGTCGAAGACCGAGACCACCAGCTGGCCGGTCAACGGCAGATTGACGGTGACGGTCGTAGCGGGGTTGAACGGGTTCGGAAAAATCATGACCGTTGTGTACGCCGGCACGTCCGCCGCAGCAACCAAACCGGGAAAGCACTGAGTATTCCAGTACACCGGGCCGAAACATCCGCCCAGCTCCCAGCCGCTGGCCCAGTCCAGCGAGCCAGAGCCGTGGATATGGACGTTATCTCCGTATGTGCCGGAGTAATCCGACCAAAGAGTACTGACGGCCGTTTGGCCCATACCTTGATTGATCGGGTCCAGCAACGGGCCCCAGCCGTTGTTTGGTTCCGGCCAAAGTACCACCTCTCCTGTCAGCGGCTCCGGGTAAATCTCTCCCAAAAAACCGCTTAAAACCGCTTCACCCATGCCTGCTCCGCTGACCACGGCGCAGAGAGAATACTCCGCCGGCATGTACGGCTCCACGTCTTGGTAACCGTAGAAAACGAGACAGAGGCTTCGCACGCCCTGATTCAACTCATCGTATACTAATGAGTTATCAGGGTTGGTCAGGTCGACCGGAGCGTCTCCACCCTCCAGCAGTTCGTAAACCCGAAAGGTATTGGGGCCTTCGTCTGCCGGGATAAGCGGTACGCCATCCCGACTGAGCTGAAACTGACTCAAGGCGAGTGGCTGACCCCCCAGATCTATCAGGTTTACGCCGTAGCCCAACCGCGCCAAGTCAACGATGCTGCCTTCGCTGGCGCTGACGGTCCACCGATACAGCTCGGTCGAACCGTTTAGCAAATCATTCGTGACCGGTTCCTTGGTAAAGGTCGGAATGGTTTTCCGAACCGCCATCCCGTTGCCTTCGGCGTTCTGGCCGTTGGTGACGGCGGAGATGAACTGGTTGCTTGCGAGGTTCCGAGCCCAGAAACCTTCACTGCCGGAAATGGCCAGCTGATAGGTTTCGCCGGAGAAAGTACCTGTCGGCGCTATCTGGTTAAGCAACGGTGTGGCTTCGATCACCGTATTATATCCGGGGACGAAGACAGGCTCTGCCAGATTGAACTGGGCGTAGCCGTGGTCGTTGTCGGACACCCATGGCGCAACCACCTGCCGCTGG
>LCKE01000042.1 GCA_001001205.1 Parcubacteria group bacterium GW2011_GWF2_45_11
GATACGATTTTCTTTGATTTTTGTTTTGATGTTTCATAAGGATACAAGTTAAACTTATACCCTTATTTTACACCAAAATTAGTTTTGTAACCATCTCATGGTACAAGGTTAAGGTAAATGATATTTTTGTTCCCGCTAAGTATCAGCTTTACTATGCCAAGAAATGTTATTAGCGGCGTGATAATGGTTTATATAAATGAATCACATGAGAGCAATCCAGTCGATTTTACATTTATAAACCCCCTTCCGCAAATAACATCAATTTCACCAGAAATTATTTATCCAGGAACTGAAATTACACTTATCGGTAATAATTTTGGTACTTATGGAGATTATGGCATTAGTTGTGCATTATGCAAAGTTAAGGTTAATAATACGTCAATTACTTCTTATATTTATTCAAGTGATTGGTCTGACACAAGTATAAGTTTTACCATGCCTTATAATGCAACAAGTGGTTACATAACAGTTGTTGACAAGAATGGTTATGAAAGCAACAAATTTAATTTTACTTTGACGCCTAAAGTTTCATCTTGTATAACTAGCGATTGGTCATGTGGCAGTTGGAGCGCCTGTTCTTCAAGTGGCAGTCAAAATAGAACGTGCAGTAAAATTTCCGGCTGTTCTGGGGGAGTATCATCTCCAGCTACCACACAATCCTGCACTTATACTCCGGCTTGTTCGGCGGATACTTGGCAATGTGGCAGTTGGGGTACTTGCTCACCGCAAGGAATTCAAACAAGAAGTTGCAATAAAACTTATGATTGCCCGTCTGCGGAAACAGCGGCACCGGCAACTTCGCAATATTGTGAATCTTCTTACCAACAAAATTATCAAACGCCGTCAGCGGATTTTGATATCGTAACCAACCAAGACACAATAATTAAAGCCACGGTAAAATTAATTTGTCCGGTTAGTAGTACGATGGCCAGTCAAGGATCGGGCACGGTTATCAATTCAACTGGTCTAATTTTAACTAATAAACATGTCATTGACGGCACTTCGGGCTGTTTAGTTGGTTTTATAGACGATTATGACGATGAGCCGTATTTTGGTGACAGGCAAATTGCGGATATTTATAAAATTTCTAGCGATGCTGATGTGGCTGTTTTAAAATTAAGAAATCCAAGCAATACTACACTAGCTTCAATTAATATTTCTCAAAGCAATAGCGGCAACATCAAGCTAGGTGAAATACTCACTACTTATGGTTATCCAGCAAAATTCGGCACAAAAATAACTTATACCAGCGGCGACTTTAGCGGAGTTGATGGAAGTTATCTAAAAACAACCGCCATTATTGAGCATGGCAATTCTGGCGGCGGCGCGTATTTAAAAAATGGCACGTTTATTGGCATTCCAACCGCCGTAGTAAAAGGCAGTTTAAATTCTATGGGTTATCTATTGTCCGTGAGTAAAGTTAATAGTTGGCTAGGAAATTCCCCGATAGTTTATAACAGCGATAGCTCTAACAATTATTCCAGAGTTTCTTCAATTCTAGAAAATATTGATTTGAACACCCTTAATACATTAGATTTATACATTGCAGAAGATAGTAGTACGGCGCAAAGTAATTCAACGACAAATAATTCAAGCGTTGGTAAAAATTTACAAAGTAGGGTAAAGGGTTATATTTTACTACAGGTAGAATCTCACGGCGAAGCTTGGTATGTTAATCCTAAAACCGGGTACCGGCATTATATGAAAGACGGCGCGGCGGCCTATAGTTTAATGCGTTTTTACAGTTTGGGCATAACCAATGCGGATTTGGAAAAAATATCTGTCGGGGAATTATAGGTAGCGGATTTTATAAATATCACTTTTTGGAATAGAAGCTTTTTGACTGCTGGGAAATAATGTAAATGCCCAAAACAGTGATATAGGTTGCCGGAAATTCATTAGGAATCTGGAAATCATTTTTTGAAATAGCCGTTATAAAAACAAATAGCAGCATTATAATAGACCAAACAATCGGATAAATTTCTCCCCAATGGATGGAACGATATTGGCCATTTTTGGATTTCCAGCGTTGAAATTCTTTGGAGCCGACAAACATTGCTAAAATAAAGCCGTAAATAACAGCGCTGGCGCTAGTGGCTTCTGAATACGAATGGAAAGAAAAAAAGTCCACAACAAACAAGGTCAGAGTAAGTATCCCCCAGGTATTAGTAATAATACGCCAGAAATTTAGATTTTTATTATTAATCGGCATGAATCAATTATATCAAATTTTGAAAGTCTTTGACTAGTCTTTCAAGCCCTTAAGGCCCTTAAGGCCCTTAAGGCCCCTTAAGGCCCCTTGCCAAAATTTTAAGGTTATGCTATTATCGTGGCAATGTTAAATGAAAAATGAGAAGAAAAATAATTGTCATTTAGCATTTGTCACTTAATTTATTTTAATCAATCTCTCACACTCTAATAAATTTCCTTGCCCTTTTGGGGTAAAAAGAGTGGAGGTACCCGAGTCAAACTCGGAGAAAGGAAAAACATATGTTAAACACTCCAGAATTATCGGACATGTTAAAGTGCGGCGTGCATTTTGGGCATCAGTCTTCCAAAAGACATCCCAAGATGTCACCTTATATTTTTACCATCCGCAACCAAATCCATATTATAGATTTGGAGCAAACTGCAAAAAAATTAAAAGAGGCCATGGATTTTATTGCCAAGACAGTAGCCACCGGCGGAACGGTGCTTTTTATTTCCTCAAAAAGGCAGGCTCAGGCCTTGATTGAAAAGTACGCCAAGGAATGCGGCATGCCTTATATTAATTCCCGCTGGCTGGGCGGAACTTTTACCAATTTTGTCAACATTATCCGGCTGACCAAAAAATTAAAGGAACTGGAGCAGAAGCAGGCCGGCGGCGAACTGGAGAAGTACACCAAAAAAGAACAGCTGGATTTTAACCGCGAAATCAGCCGCTTAAGCGGATTGGTGGGCGGCATTAAAGGGATGAACAGGATTCCGGAAGCAGTCTTTGTGGTGGACATTAAGAAAGACAAGACGGCCGTTAGGGAGGCGAATAAGAAAAATATTCCGGTGATCGCCATGGTGGATACCAACACCAACCCGTCTAAAATCAGCTATCCGATTCCGGCCAATGATGACGCCGCCAAATCAATTGACATGATCATTGGTTGCATGGCGGAGGCCGTTAAAGAAGGCCAGGAGCGGCAGAAGACCGTTGCTGTCCCGTCATAATTAATCTTTAAGCATTGATTGTAAAATAAAATGAGCGTTTCCATTGAATTGGTAAAAAAAATCAGAGAAGCAACCGGCGCCGGCTTAAACGATGTCAAGGAGGCTTTGGATGAAGCTCAGGGCGATGAAGAAAAAGTTTTGGAAATTTTGCGGAAAAGAGGACAGAAGCTCGCCGCGAAAAAATCGGAGCGGACGGCCAAAGAAGGCGTGATCGCCATTTATCGTCAGGGGAATAAAGTGGCAGTTATCGGCCTGAACTGCGAAACGGATTTTGTGGCGCGCAACCAGGAGTTTGTGCAGGCGGCCGAGTCCTTTGCCAGTCAGCTGTGGGAGATGGGTGAGGCTGATTTTAAGCCTTGGGCCGAAGCGGAAATTAAAAATAATTTAATCGTTAAGCTTGGCGAAAATCTGCAATTAGCTTTTAGCCAGGTTATTGCAGGGACGGCAGTGGGCAGTTATTTGCATTCCAATAAAAAGCTGGCGGCGGTTGTGGTCTTAAAAGGCGGCCATGAGGATTTGGCCAAAGAAGTGGCCATGCAGGTGACCGCCATGAGTCCGCAGTATAACCGCCCGGCAGACGTGCCCGCCGAAGTCATAGACAAGGAAAAGGAAATCTACCGCGAACAGTTAAGGCAGGCGGGCAAGCCTGATGAAATGATTGAAAAGATCCTGGACGGCAAAATCAATAAATTTTATACCGAAGTTTGTTTGATCAAACAGCCGTTTGTCAAAGACGATAAAATCAGCATTGAAAAATTGCTGAACGGCGTCGAGGTTGAACGATTCTCAAAATTTAGCCTTTAAAATCAGGCCGAGGTTTATGCCTCGGCCTTTTTGTGCTATTCTATTAATGGTATGAAATACAACAGGATTCTCGTAAAATTTTCCGGGGAATCATTCGGTGAAAAAGGCCAAGCCATTGATCGGGCAAAAGTCCAAAAAATTATTGAGGAAATAAAGTCTTTAAAAAAGGCCGGGATTAAGGTGGCGGTTATTTGCGGCGGCGGTAATATTTTCAGGGGTCGTGAAGCCAAAGGCGGCGATCGGGTTTTGGCCGATCAGCGGGGCATGAGAGCGACTTTGAAAAACGTGGATTTTTTATTTAAAGCCATGATTAAATCAAAGTTGCCTTGCCGGGTTTATACCAGTTTTTCCTTGACTTCAATATACGCGAAATTTGATTATCTTAAGGTTAAACGGGATTGGCGGGCCGGCACGGTGCTGATTTTCGCCGGCGGGACCGGCCATCCGTTTTTTTCTTCCGACACTTCCGGCGTTTTGCGTTCGTTGGAACTGGGCGTGGATGTATTTGTTAAAGCCACCAAAGTTGACGGAGTTTTTTCCGCCGATCCGCTGAAAAATCCCCGGGCTAAAAAATTCCCTAGGCTTTCTTACCAGAATTTTATAGAAAAAAATCTTAAAGTCATAGACAGCACGGCCGTTTGTTTGGCCCGGGATCATCAGCTGCCTATTAGAGTGGTTAAATGGGAGCCGGGGAACATTGTTGACGTGGTGAAAGGAAAAAATTTAGGCAGCCTGATTGCTTAATTTCCGATTTCCGATTTTTAATTTTTAATCAATTTTGAAATTTGAATAACAGATTTACCCGGAATAAACTTTCTAAATTATTTTTTAACATGCAGGTGATTGAAGTACAATTTACTCCCTGGGATCAAAGCTATTATTTTAAGCCGGAGTCTCAAAACGGCCAGCCCTTGGCGGTTAAGCTGGGCGATCAGGTGATTGTGGAAACCGTTTTGGGCGTTGATTTGGGCAGGGTGATTTTGGCCGGCGAAATGGACATGTCGGCTGCCGGGCTTGATGAAGTTAAGCCCATTTTAAGGTTAACCACGCCGGAAGACCAGCTTAAACTTTTGGAATTGAACAAGGATAATGGCGATTTACTGGAGGAGTGTCGGGGCCTGATAAAAAAGTACCAGCTGGCGATGAAGCTGGTGGCGGTTCATAAATCCTTTGACGACAACCGCGTGACTTTTGCTTTTATCGCCGACGGCCGGGTGGATTTTAGAGAGCTGTTAAAGGAGCTCATCCGGCATCATAAAAAATCAATTCGTCTGCAACAATTGGGCGTCAGGGACGAAGCCAAAATCAAGGGCGATACCGGCCCTTGCGGCCGCCCCCTGTGTTGCCGGACTCATTTAAAGGAACTGGGCAATGTTACCACCGATATGGCTAAAAATCAGCAGATAGCGCACCGCGGCTCCGATCGCTTATCGGGCAGTTGCGGGCGGCTTAAATGCTGTCTGCGCTACGAAGAGGATCTGTATAGCAAATTATCCCGGGGCCTGCCGGCTTTGGGTTCCAGAATCAAAACCAAACAGGGAGCGGGCACGGTGGTCGGCTGGCACACCTTAAAAGGCACGGTGGATGTTGATCTGGGCCAGGAAAACGAGCGTAACATCGTGGAAGTGGCGGTTAAATAGGCTATTTGTTATAATGAGTAAGTTAATTATTATCATAGCAATTAAATGCTAAGGCATTAGAAAACTTATGAGACAAAAAACCAAGATTGCGATTAACGGCTTTGGCCGGATCGGCCGGGCCGCCTTAAGAATCGCTTTAACGCATGCGGAAGTGGAAGTGGCCGCTATAAATGATCCTGGTGACACCGCCACTTTAGCTCATTTAATCAAGTACGATTCCGTTTACGGAGTTTTGGCGCATTCTTTAAAAGTTGATGGTGATAATTTAATTATTGACGGTAAAACCATTGTCGTCACGCACGACCGTGAGCCCGAAAATTTGCCCTGGGGAGGCTTAGGGGTGGAGGTGGTGCTGGAATGCACCGGCGCTTTTAAAACTTATGACGAAGCCGCCAGGCATCTTAAGGCCGGCGCCAAAAAAGTGGTGATTTCCGCGCCGTCAAAAGATGATCAGGTTAAAACATTTTTATTCGGCACTAATCATAAAGACTATAACGGCGAAGTGGTGATCAGCATGGGTTCCTGCACCACCAACTGCATCGCGCCGGTCATGAAGGTGATGGGCGACGTTTTTGGGGTAGAGAAGTCTTTAATGACAACCATTCACGCTTACACTTCAACGCAAAATTTAGTGGATAACAAGCATAAGGATCTCAGGCGGGCCAGGGCGGCGGCCATAAATATAATTCCCGCCAGCACCGGCGCGGCCGTGGCCACTACCAAAGTGATTCCGGAACTGGCCGGACATTTTGACGGCATGGCCTTAAGGGTGCCGATCCCCACCGGTTCCATTTCCGACATCGTGGTGCTGACCAAAAAAGAGACGACGGTGGAAGAAGTGAATCAGGCTTTGACTCAAGCCGCGCAAGGCGACTTTAAGGGCATTATGGATGTTACCAAAGAACCTTTGGTTTCCAGCGATTTTATCGGCAATCCGTTTTGTTCCATTGTGGATTTAGAATTAACCAAAGTGGTCGGCGGCAATTTGGTCAAGATTATCGCCTGGTACGACAACGAATGGGGTTATTCCAGCAAATTGGTGGATCTGGTGGCCTTGGTGGCCGAGTAAACATGCCTGACCGCTTAAAGGCCGCATTTTCAGGGATTTCTTGTTCACGTCTGGTAAATGATTTTTAAAAATGATTTTTAAAGATGATTTTTAAAGATTGACAATGGCAACTGAATGATATAGGCTAAAGGGTCATTTTTAACAGATGATCCTTTTTACGTACATAAAACTCGGATAGAGGAGGAGCAGGTGCAAAAGATACTGGTAGTTCCTGGCTTTTGGTCAGACGGTCAAACCGTCATGGATGTGGTCTGCCGGTTTCTTGCGGCGGGTTTTGCGGTGGAAGTTATGACGTTTCGCAAAACGCCAGCCTCAACAATGACTGATTTTATCAGACAGACCGCCGCCGTGGTCCAGTCAGACGGCATCAGGTTTTTGTTCGGTCATAGCGCCGGCGGCCTGATCTGCGCCAAGGTAGCGGAGCTACTGCCGGAGGTGGTCAAATGCCTGCTGTTGTGGGCGCCGGCCATGCCAAGGGGCATTATGCCCATTCGGAATCAACACCAGCTTATGGCGTTAATCAGGACGGCACCGGCGTTGTTCGGCGACTGGTTCAGGCCGGGATTTCAGACGGCCAGCGCTACACTCTTCAACGCTTACTCGCAGTCTGACCAACAATTTGGTTACAGCCGGCTGACTATGGAGCCGGTGAGGGCGTTTAAGAGCGTTTTTGTTCCGGGCGTGGCGATCAGGCAGGTCACTCAGCCGGCTTTTTTAGCGGTTGGCACGGAAGACCTGACAACGCCCCCCGAGGCGGTTATAAGGTTTTCCCGTCGGTTTCCCAGATGTCAGCAGGTCAGATACGTACCTAATGCTGACCATATGGGCATCCTGGCACCCAGGCATTTGGGCTGCCTTGACGAGCCCATTAAGTTTATTACGCAAGCCTTTCAACTCTGATAGGCTTGTTTTTTTAACAAATCCATTTGATTATTGACACCAGCTTAAAAACCCGCTATATTCATTTTAGAGCCGTCGTTTACTTTTGCGCCGTCGGTTTAATAAAAATAGACATTTTTGATTTTTTATCTATTATTTTTTTAATATGGACATCAAAAATTTGATTTTAATTATAATTTCAGGCATTTATGTTATTTTAGTTGCGGCTATGCTAATGAGAAATTTCAAGAGTCCGATTATAACTTCTTTTAGTCTGGTAGTATTAGGGGCCGCATTGTGGGGGTTTAGCTTGGCCATGTTTAATGAAACCTTGGAAATGAACGAAGCCGAAGCTTGGGCTAAGATTTATTATTTCGCTTCAGCCGTTATAATGGTAGCTTTTATGTTTTTTGCCAACAATTTTCCTTATAAGCTTTTTGATTTCAGCGAAAACAAAATTTTATTCATTTTTTTGCCATTTTTAGCCATTACGGTGGTGATTTTTCACCCGACTTTGTTAATAGAAAAAGCCGCTCATTTTGAATGGGGGAACGACGCCAACGAAAAATTATTAGGCCATATTTTATATGCAATTTATTTTTTTAGTTTTTTGATTGCTTATTTCGCGATATTGTTCAGAAAATTAAAAAAGAGCGAAGGCTTTGTGAAAGCCTTGATAGTTAAAATTATTATGATTACATTTATTTCTTTTAGTTTTGGCTTTACTTTTGATTTGATTTTGCCCATCATTGGAAATTATAAATTGATTTGGGTTGGCCCGTACTTTACCGTGGTCACAATTTTTTATGTGGCTTATTTAATCTTTCATAAAGATCAGAAAAAAATGATCATTTAAAATTATGGACATCAAAAATTTGATTTTAATTATCATCGCCGTATTAAATTTTTTTGTCGGACTGATTGTCATACTGCGTCATCCTAAAAATAAAATTAATTTATCATTCGGTTTGTTATTATTCAGCGTGGTTGGCTGGAGCATAGGTTTAGCCATGTCCAGGGAATTGGCCGGAACCTCAGAGGCTTTGTCTTGGTCACGTTCAACTTATTTTTTTGCCATATTTATCAGTCTGACGTTGTTTTACTTTTCTTTAGCTTTTCCTTATCAAAAAAGTCTTAGCTTTGCTCAAAAAGTCATGACTATTTCTCCGGCTTTAATTTTAACCCTAGTTTTGGCGGTTCAAAGTAATTTTATCATCAAGGAAATGGTCGTCATGCCCTGGGGCTATGATAATGTTTATCAGAGCGGTTATACGATATTTTCTTTAGTTTTTTCCTTTTACTTTATTCTGGCTTTTATAAATTTTATTAAAAATATTATAAAAAGCGAGGGGGTGCTGAAAAAACATTTAGTAGCTATTGCCGCAGGTTTTGCTTTAGCTGGTATTTTTGGCATTGTTTTTGATCTGATTTTGCCTTATTTTGGCAACTGGAAATTCAATTGGTTCGGCCCTTATTTTAGCATTATTTTGTTGTTTATTATTGCGTATAGTCTTTTTTATAAACCAAATAAAAATACCGATAAAACCTATCAAATAATCAGCTTAAACGATAGATATTAAGATTGAATTAATTTTGCTCCTTGTAATTTTTACACAGTTAAACCTGCGGCAGC
>LCKE01000043.1 GCA_001001205.1 Parcubacteria group bacterium GW2011_GWF2_45_11
TTCAACGAACATGTGCTGGCAATTAACCCTAAGCCACGGTAACCAAATTATTATCTATCCACTCATAGTTACAGTAACCGTTTATTATTATCTATACCGGGGGGCAATAAAGTGCCTAAGACGGTGATAGCGGGGACATAGCGTTTTGCCCCTTCTTTTTTTGATCATTACAAAAAACTTTTATTAGACTATCACGTCGGTGAAACGTTCATCCATTGAAAAAACACACGGAGTAAAAGATGGAACAATTGCGTCTTATGGCGGGTACCGGGCGTCTGCTGTGTCTTCATGGGGGAGTCATAGGCCTGCCGATAGCATTGATGTGCGTCGCAGGATATGGGGGGTCAATGTGGTCGCCAAACTCCGGTGGCAGTAACTGTTTGTATAACAGTGTTTTTTTATTCCTTAAAGCGCTAAAAACAAGTTTTTTTAATTACTCTATTTCCTGATTAATAGTAGAATCGTTGACTCTCGCGAACACAAAATTTGATTATCTGTTACTTGTTTCCTTGCCTGCCCTGAGCGAAGTCGAAAGGATTTATTGTTTTATTAACGCGCCCCGCCTACCTCTCTAGATTTAAGCTCAAGACAAAAGCCGATCTTTGGCTCCGAGGCATAAGACTTGAGGAGCGGGCAGGGAGTCGGGCCGGGGATTTATTGATTTATTGATTCCTGGTTTTCTTGATTATTCCATTTTTGCTATACTAAAAGAAATCACTGACCAAAACTATGACTAAAAAAACCGCCTTAGGCTTTATCGGCCTGGGCATGATGGGCAAATACATGGCCAAAAATTTGCTAAAAAATCACTATCAAGTTATTGGCTATAATCGTTCTAAAAAAGTCCTGCGGGAATTAAAAAAATCTGGCCTGGTGGTAGCCACAACTCCCGCACAGGTGGGCGAACAAAGTGAAATTATTATTTTAATGCTACCCTCGGCCAAAGAAACCAAAGAGGTGATCTTTGGCCAAAACGGCTTAAGCCAGGGCCTGAGCCGGGGTCAAATCGTCATTGACATGAGCACTTCCAACCCGGACGATACAATAAAAATAAAACGACGCTTAAAAACCAAAGGTGTTCAAATGCTGGACGCGCCGGTTTCCCGCGGCCAGCGCGCCGCCGTAAACGCCACCTTGTCCATTATGGTCGGCGGAGACAAAAAAACTTTCACGAAATGTCTGCCGGTATTTAAGGCGCTGGGTAATTTTATCGTTCATTTAGGGCCTTTCGGCTCAGGCCTGTACGTGAAAGCCCTGAATAATTTTCTTTTTGCCCTGAATTTAATGGCCAGCACGCAGGGTCTGATGATTATAAAAAAAAATAAAATCAATCTGCGTAAATCAATTGAAGTCATTTCCGAAAGTTCCGGCCACAACCGGGCCATGGCCATATCCATTAACAGAAACCTAGGCCTAAAGCGCCCGTCCATCGGTTTTTATCTCCGCCACATGGCTAAAGACGTGAATATCTTTAGTCAGGTGGCCAGGAATCAAAAAGTGAAAAATAGTCTGGCCAAACCGGTCCTGGCTTTTTACCAAGCCATGGCCAAAAAATACGGACAGGCCGACACCATGTATGTTTTTGAACATCTGCTGGTAAAAAATCAAAAGCTGCCTAAAAAATAGTCAAAGGATCAAACCACACTAAAAGTTCCTCCTCGTGCTGGACATAACCTCTGAGCTCAATCTCTTGGCCCCGATGAATCCCCAAATGAAGATGCTGTCTTTCACCGTCCGTTTCCGCCGTATAACCTCGGCCTAAATTACCCACCGCCTGACCTTGGCTCAGAGCGTCGCTGGCTTGAGAGGTTATGCTGGCCAAATACAAATGTCCGTAAATGACGGTTACCGGCTGATCAGCCAGTTCACATTGCTGGACAGCCACGCCGCCATAACCGCTGACCCAGCGTTTTAAGAGCAAGCGACCGTCGCAGATGGCTTTAACAGCCACGGTTTGATTTTCTTCGTCCGGCAAAATTTCCAAATCAATGCCGGTATGATAGCCGCTGAATTTTTCCGGGCTGACCGGCGAAGCAACGGGTGTAATGTAATCACCGAAAAATTTTTTGGTTAAGCGGGCGCTTAAATTGTCCAAAGGAGGAATAATGGCGGTCTCGGGCTTAACGACGGCCGCTACTGTTTCTCCCGCCGGCGGACTGGCCAGGCCGGTTGCCTGATTATTTAACCCGGCGGAATGCCAGTCTGTAAAAACCAGCACGATAATAATCAGGCCCACGGGTATTAATACAAATCTTTTCATGCTTTTATTATAACCAGTCTCCTGATTTTTGAAAATAAGGCGGTTGGCTCAAAATAGTAAAAAATAATTCTTACCCAATTAAAATAATGTTGTTTGACGACCACAATCTGGTTTGGGGACTTTCGGAAAAAAACGATGGTTCCATGAAACTCCAAGACGACGATAACCAGACGCTGATGAACCGGCAAAAATTTTTTGCCAAACAAAATATTAGTCACGTTGCCACAGTCACGGCCGGACTGGCGCACCCGGCCAGATTATCAAACAGACCGACGGTTTAATCACCGACGTGCCCGGACTAACGCTGACCGTGACCGTGGCCGACTGCCTGCCGATTTACTTTTTTGATCCTCAAAAACAAGTGATCGGTTTAGCTCACGCGGGCTGGCGGGGCTTGAGCCAAAACATCATCAGGGCCGTGCTGGACGGTCTGCAAAAAAATTTTAACTGCCAAGTCGCGAACCTCCTAGCTTACATCGGCCCGCATATTAAAAAATGTCATTTTGAAATTAAAGCCGACCGCGGCCGGTATTTTCAGGCATACCCCGAATGCCTTATTAAAAAAGACCGGCGAATATTCCTGGACCTGACTGGCCTGGCCGAGGCCCAGCTGAAAACTGCCGGTTTGTTAAAAAACAACATCGCCAGTAGCAACGTCTGTACTTTTGAAGCAGTTAATAAATATTTTTCCTGGCGCCGCGACCCGGCCGCTAAAATTCAAGCGATGATTGCCTATATCGGCTTGCCGCCTAAATCACATCTGTCCTAAATGGGGACAGACACTGTTGTCATGCGGCCCAAATCTTGACTAGAATATCAATTTATGGTATCGTTTCAATGCTTAAATAAATAAACCGGCAAAAGCCGGCCTAACCGTCGTTTTCTCGGTTGGTGGCCAACGTCTAACCGGCCTAAAACTGGGTCATACGATTTAAAGAAAGGACAAAAAAATGTTAGACAAAAAAAAGAAACAGCTGTTGATTCAAAAATACAAGACTCACGCCAATGATACCGGTTCGCCGGAAATTCAGATTGCCATTCTAACGGCGGAAATCAAAGAACTGACCGAGCATCTTAAACTGCACAAAAAAGACTACTCTTCCAGGCGCGGCCTGCTCAGAAAGGTTTCCTTAAGAAGGAAGCTTTTAAGATATCTGGAAAAAGAAAACGAAAAAAGTTTTGATGAATTGACCAAAAAACTCAAAATTAAAATCAGCAAAAGGCCAACCGAGGAAAGCGTTTTAGTGGAAGAGCCTCTGGTGAATCCGGAAGAAGCGACGGAAGAAGTCAAGGAAGAGGAATAGAGATAAGGGTTAAGCGTTACCAGTTACGAATTAAAGGTATGAGTATATCTTGTAAAATCGATAACGGTAACGCCTAATAAACCTATAATATGAAAAGCGAAAGATAACACGTTCCCCTTAACCCATAACTGGAAACACAAAGCATATGATGAAACATCCTGATCAAAGAGTAGGCATCTTTGTTGACGTCCAGAACATGTACCATTCCGCCAAGAATCTGTATAACGCCAGAGTGAACTTTAAAGAAATCCTAAAAGCCGGACTGGCCAACCGCAAACTGGTCGCCGCGATCGCCTACGTTATCACTTCGCCCACCAAGGAAGAGGCGCCTTTTTTTGAGGCCCTGGACAAATCCGGCTATAAAGTCAAAACCAAAGATTTGCAGATTTTCCCAGGCGGCGCCAAAAAAGCCGACTGGGATGTCGGTCTGGCCGTTGACGCCATCAGGATGTCGCATAAACTGGACGTGGTCATTCTGGTTTCCGGCGACGGCGACTATATCCCCATGGCGGAATACCTGCAAAACAACGGTACCCAGGTTGAAGCGATCGCCTTTGGCGAAAGCTCGTCCAGAAATCTGATAGAAAAGGTGGATGATTTTACCGATCTTTCCAAAGACAAAAAAAGATATTTGATGAAAATTAAATAATCCAGAAAACAAAAAATCAATAAATCGAATAATCAGTTTTTTATCAGACAGAACTCAACTGATTATTTGATTCCTTGTTTAGGCGGCCCAGCCGCCGTATGATTTGTTATTAATATCCGCTGGTGATCAGACACATAGGCTATTTCTAGATTCTCGCATTCTAGAAAACGTAGTCTGTAGTCTGACTGCCAGCCATAAGAAAGGAAATAAAATTATGAATAATGTTCATGATTTTGCCATAGAGTACGCTGGCAAAACTTTTAAAATTCAAACCGGCAAATTCGCGGAACAAGCTCACGGCTCCTGTACCGTTCAATACGGCGAGACCGTGGTTTTGGCGACCGCCGTTACCGGCGCCGAAGCCAAAGAAGGCGTTGATTATTTTCCGCTGATGGTGGATTACGAAGAAAAGCTCTACGCCGCCGGCAAAATTAAAGGCTCCCGCTGGATTAAGCGCGAAGGCCGGGCGACCGACCAGGCGATTTTAACCGCCAGAGTCATTGACCGCTCCATTCGCCCTTTATTTAAGGAAACGGAACGAAAAGACGTCCAGGTGATGGTCACGGTTTTGGCTTACGACGAAGAAAACGATCCGGATGTGCCGGCGCTGATTGCCGCGTCCACTGCTTTGGGCATTTCCCAAATACCCTGGGGCGGCCCCGTGGCCGCCGTCAGGGTCGGTCAAATCAACGGCGAATGGGTTTTAAACGGCTCCATGGAAGCGCGGGAAAAATCCAGTTTTGATCTTTACTTGGCCGGTACGGCCGATGAAGTGGTGATGATAGAATTTGAAGGCCAGCAGGTCAGCGAAAGCGTGGCCGCGGAAGCTATTAAATTCGGTCATAAACATCTCAAAAAGGTTATTGAGCTGATTGAACAGGTCCAAAAAGAAGTCGGCGTGGCCAAAGTGGACGAAAGCCAATCGCCAGAAGCGGAAGCCGAGCGCCAGATGATTAGGAATAAAATTGAAGGACACGTCTTGCACAAAATTAAAAGCGTTTTTTCCAAAGACAAGAATGAATACAAACAGAATGTCCAGAATCTGCAGACTGAAATCAATGAAATGCTCAAGGCGGATAATGAAATCAACAAAGAAGCGCGCGCCAAGGGCCTGGCCATGCTGGATGAATACCTAGCCGAAGCGGCCCGGAAAATGGTCCTGGAAAATAATCAAAGGATAGACGGCCGGCAGATTGACGAAATCAGACCGCTGTCGGCGGAAGTGGCGATCCTGCCGCGCGTGCACGGTTCCGGCTTATTCCAAAGAGGCCAGACACAGGTTTTGTCCGTGGTCACTTTAGGCGGCCCCGGCGCCGAACAATATTTGGACGGCATGGAAGAAGAAGGCAAAAAACGCTTTATGCATCACTACAATTTTCCCGGTTTCTCGGTCGGCGAAGTCCGGCCCTCCAGGGGCCCCGGCCGCCGCGAAATCGGCCACGGCGCCTTGGCCGAAAAGGCTCTAGTGCCTGTCTTGCCTGATAAAGAAACGTTCCCTTACACCATCAGAGTCGTCTCCGAGGTCTTAAGCTCCAACGGCTCTTCATCGCAGGCTTCCATTTGCGGCTCCGCCCTCTCGTTGATGGACGCCGGCGTGCCGATCAAGGCGCCGGTGGCCGGCATTGCCATGGGCTTGGTGACCGATCCCCAAAACAAAAAAAATTATAAAATCCTCACCGATATTCAGGGCATCGAAGACCATGCTTTTGACATGGACTTTAAAGTCGCCGGCACAGCCGAGGGCCTGACCGCCATCCAGCTGGATATCAAGCTCGGCGGCATCAGTCTGGAAGTCTGCGAACAAGCCCTGATCAAGGGCAAGGAGGCCCGGCTTAAAATTTTAGAAGTCATGAAACAGGCGATTGCCCAGCCACGTCCGGAACTTTCACCTTACGCGCCCAGAATTATCACCTTGCATATTGACCCGGATAAAATCAGGGATATTATAGGTCCGGGCGGCAAGATCATCCATGAGATCACCGAACAATGCGACGTGGAAATCGACATTGAACAGGATGGCACCGTCTTTATCACTTCCGTCAATCAGGAAGGCTCGGCCAAAGCCGTCAAATGGATTGAAGATTTAACCCGCGAAATCGGAGTCGGCGAGGAATTTGAAGGCACGGTCACCCAAATCGTCAAAGGCCAAAACAACGGCGAGGAAATAGGCGCCATTGTTGAATTGATGCCCGGCCACGACGGCATGGTGCATATCTCCAACATTGCCTGGGAAAGAATCGATAAAGTTTCTGATGTCTTAAACATCGGCGACAAGGTCAAAGTCAAAGTGATGGAGGTTGATAAAGAACGTGGCCGCATCGGTCTTTCCAGAAAAGAACTCCTGCCTAAGCCGGAAGGCTGGCAGGATCGTCCGCCCCGCCGGCCCTTTAGCGGCCCCAGAAGAGACGGGGGCTTCAGCGGCAACCGCCCGCCCCGCGGCGGCGGCCCCTTCCATAAAAAATACTAAATCTGCTTAAAATAAAGAACGGAGTCTAAAACCTCCGTTCTTTTGATCATTAAAATTGATATTACGCGCCAATCTTTGTATAATTACCTCATCTTATCTGAATTTATTATATGGAGTATTTTGACGGTCAACCCCAAAAAACCAGAAAAAAAATCCCCCGCAATGTTGTGGCCATGGGCCTGGTTAGCCTTTTTAATGACATTTCTTCGGAAATGATTTATCCGATTGTGCCGATTTTTTTAACCACCATCCTGGCGGCGCCGGCCAGCGCCGTCGGCCTGATAGAGGGCGTGGCCGAATCCACGGCCAGCCTGCTTAAAATGATTTCCGGCTGGCTTTCGGACCGTTTAAAAAAAAGAAAAATCTTTGTCGCCGCGGGCTATTCCTTATCCGCCGCCTCTAAGTTCCTGATCGGCCTGGCCCAGACCTGGCCTTTTGTTTTATTCGCCCGGTTTATTGACCGCCTGGGCAAGGGCACCCGCACCGCCGCCCGTGACGCTTTAATCCTGGAATCAGTCGAGCCGGAAAACCGCGGCCGGGCTTTTGGCCTGCACCGCTCCATGGACTCGGCCGGAGCGGTCATCGGCCCCATTCTGGCTTTGCTTTTGATTTACCTTTACCAAAACAATTTCCGGCTAATTTTCTTTCTGGCCGGCATTCCTTCCACCATCGGCGTGATTCTGCTACTCTTGCTGGTCAAAGAAAAGATTAAGACCAACCTCGAACCCGCGCCCAAACAGCCGCTGACTGCCAATTATAAATTTCATTGGCGAGAACTGGACCCGGCTTTTAAAAATTTTTTGCTCATCTCGGTTGTCTTTGCCCTGGGCAACAGCTCCGATGCTTTTTTGATTCTGCGGGCGCAGGATTTGGGCCTGGCCACCACCTTAACCGTCGCGGCGTACGTCTTATTTAACCTGACTTATTCCTTTTTTTCCTACCCTGTGGGCATTCTGGTTGATAAAATCGGCGCCAAAAAAATCTTAACCATCGGCTTTACCCTTTTTGCTTTTATTTATTTGGCTCTCGGACTGATTCAAAACGGTTTTTGGATCTGGTTTATCTTCCCTCTTTACGGCATTTACATGGCCTTAACCGACGGGGTGACAAAAGCCTACATCGCCCAGATGATTCCCAAAGAAAAAGCCGGCACCGCCTTTGGCGCCTATCTTATGTCTACCGGTATGTGCATGTTTGTCTCTTCGTTCGCCGCCGGTTTGCTTTGGAAATTCATCAGCCCCTCGGCCGCTTTCTATTTCGGGGCCCTGACCAGCCTGATAGCGGTCAGCTGGTTTATCATCAGTGCCCCGCGCCAAACTGTACGCTAAAATTCCTTTTTAAAGCCGCTGGTTTAAAGACTGCCGGTTTTTTAAATTTTTCTCAGATCCCCCCAGTTGATGTTTCTTAGACTTTTCACGGTTTGCTCAAGCTATCCGGCGCCTCGCCTCATTCTCGGCGCCCGTTAAATATATTTATCTACTTCAGGACATGCCCCGTGAAAATGTGCGGAATTTATGATAAAATAGCCACACTATGACAGAAATCATAAATCCGGAATTCCTTAATCAACCCTTTAAGGCCCTGCCTAGAAGTTGGCGGCGGAAGATCGGCTACTGGCTGATCATCGCTTTTTTATTAATCGCCTTAAGCCTTGCCGGCTATCTCATTTACCAGGACTATTACCGTCCCGACTATCAGCTTAAAGATTTTTTACCGGCGGAATACAGCCTGGCAGCCGAATATAAAAAAGACGAAAACAGCCTTTCCAACATCGCCTTAGCGGAAATTCTCGCCCAGCCCGCTTTTAGCACGATTTACCAGACGGCGGAATCCCAAATGAACAGTTACCTGCAAGATTGGCCGTTGGACCTGCGAATGGCCCTAAAAAAAACGCCCGAAGCCTTATGGTTTTTAACGGCCGACCACGACTTTGGTCTGTTGTTTAAACTTGATGGCGAAAAACAAGCTGAAGCCATTAAAGATATAACGGAAGTCGGCCAGCTTTATCTAAAAGTCATCAAACAAAACATAGCGGTCATATCCAATAACGCACAAACCACAGAAAAGATCACCAGCCAAAAAATCCGGGCAAAATCGCCTTTTGATCTTTCCGTATCGCTCAACCCCTGGCTAAAAATTTATTTGCACAAAAATTTTTTCAGCCAAACTTTTGACCATGCTATATTGGCTGATCTGCAGACAATTCTCCAGCCATTGAGCCAAGGCGCCCGCGAATCTTATACCATGCACCTGGTCAGCCGGCCGCATCAACTGCTGATACAGCTTCAGCCGGAAATAGCCGCGGACCAGAAGGAGCGTTTGGCTTTGGATAATTACTTAAAATACCTGCCGGCCACGGCCGTAACAGTCTTGGGGGTTAATGATCTTAAAGACCTGGAGGAACAATTAACCAACAACGTCAGTCTGAACGATTATTTTAAACAGGCGGATTTTTTGGCCTGGCTCACGAGCCGGCTTTCCCTCAGCCAGCAATTAAAAAATCTGCAAAGCCCCGTGATTATGACGGATGATGGCCACGGCTGGCAATTAATCACCAATACCGCGAACCAGCAGGCGCTTGATGAACAGTTAAAAGGCTACCTAGGGCAATTTAACCCCCTGACCCAAGACATGGTTTTGCCCGACGGCACCAAAGCCACAGAACTTGTAGCCAATCCCGCTGCCATTCAATGGCAGGTTAGGGAACAGGACGGCTGGCAAATCTTTAGCTACAGCCATCCCCGGAAAAACAGCTTCTTGGGCTATGCCGTCAAAGGCGAGATGATGATTATCGGCAATACAATAGAAAATTTCGGTAATTTTTCGACTAATCAAGACTGTCTTTTGCCTAATGTCAGCACTATTTTACAAATTTCTCCGCCAAAAATGGAATCTTTAACATTAAACCATAATCTGACAAATTTTGCTAAAATTAGCGCAATTTCTTCCAGCGATAGTCGGATCCAGCTATGTTTTGACCTAAAATAGAGTCTGACAGTATGGTGAAAGTCAAAATGAATATGATAATACATGTGGATAACTTGTTAAAACAGTGAATAAATTTATTGTTCAAAAATCACCAACTTTTCATAAAGTATCATTTTTTTCTCTAATGTTAGCTAATTATCAGCCTTGATTTTTTTCAAAATCTGTGCTATAATGAAAATATAGTAAAGACTACACCTGCACTTTTAAATAGAAACTGTCCTCTAAATTCAAAAAATTTAGGGGATTATTCTGTCGCGTACAAACCGTGGTCTGACCGACCAGGCCAAAACAAATAAAAACAAACAAAGTTCCTTTGTAAAATAAAAATAAAAATCTACAAAAGGTACTTCCTCATTTATATATGGAGTTTTACCAATAAGGTTTGTTGACGACTATTGCTATACAGTCGGAAAATAGCGCCAAATAGAGCCTTAAGATCTTGACTCTTCTTTGCACATCCCCTTGATTTAGTGATGTTAAGGAAGTAGATCTTAGGACTTATAGGCGCTGAGATCGCCACATATTAATTTATATAATAGGGCGCCTCTCGGCGCCTTTTTCAGTCTGCGAAAAATTTAAAACCCGCATTAGCCTGAAGTTAGCGGAAGTCAGCTATAAAATATATAGTTGACAGAAAGACGCTAAGCGCCTATACTAAAATCCGACTATTTTAAACAATAAAAATATGACTCAGTCAAAATCCAATCTGTCTCAGGCATTTTTAAAAAATATTAAAGAAAATTTGTTAGAACGCAAAGCCAAACTTAAAGCCCAGCTTAACACTTTTGCGGAAAAAGACCCTAAACAGGAAGACAATTATAATTCCGACTTCCCGGAATTCGGCGATAAAGAAGATGAAAACGCCGCCGAAGTCGCCGTTTTTGAAAGCAACCTCTCTTTAGAGGACACCTTGGAACAATCCCTGGAAATGATCAATCGCGCCCTGCAAAAAATTGAAAATGGCGCCTACGGTCTCTGCGAAAAATGCGGCGAGACCATCAACGAAGAGCGCTTAAAAATAATGCCCACGGCAACTAAGTGCGTGCCCGGCCATGGCTGTCATAAACTTACAAAAAAATAAATTGCTGGTTGTACTGGTCTTAGGCTCTGGCCTTTTTATCATTGACCGGCTGACGAAATATCTCGCCTTTAAGCTCCCGCCCGAGGGAGTTTTAGTTTTTAAAAATTTTAACTTCACTCTTTATCTAAACCAGGGCATTGCCTTTAGCCTGCCACTGGATCGGCTGGCAGCCGTTATTATTGCCGCCCTGATTACCCTAGGGCTGATTTATTTTTTGCTTAAAAGCTGCCTGTTAAAAAAATATTTTTACCTTGGCCCCCTCATCTTAATCATTATCGGCGCCGCCAGCAATCTGATTGACCGTTTAAAATTTCAGGGGGTGGTGGATTTTATTGATATTTGGGTGATGCCGGCCTTTAATCTGGCCGACTTATACATTGTGGCGGGAATTATCTGGCTGATTCTGATCAGCCATTCGTCTCGCTTGTCAAAAAAAATTATTTGAGATAAAGTAAAATCGTCAATTAACAGGGTCAACCGCCGCATCGGGCGATGGCCTTTTTTGTTTGCTTGACTAAATCCAGCACCCCGAACACCACCCTTAAGTTAGATAAATAAACTACCTCGCAGCAAGCTGGCGAGGTATTACAGACCCTCGAACAACTTTAGCTGATTGGTATAGATTGATTGATATTTCAAACCTTGGTTAGC
>LCKE01000044.1 GCA_001001205.1 Parcubacteria group bacterium GW2011_GWF2_45_11
GATCGCATCCGGCTTGCTCCGGTGGCAATCCACGCAGCCGATCCCCGCCGCGCCGTGGCGCGACCGCTCCCACTCCATCACCAGGGCGGCTGATTGCGTGCGGTGGCACTGCACACACGTCTTGTTCTCGTCGGTGACGAGCGGCTCCACCTTGTCGGCTGCAAGAACGGACGTCGTCAATGACAGGCAGCACACCGCGACCGCCATGTGTTGGTAGATGATCTCTTTCATGGTTTCGCTTCCTTGTTTTTCGGTTCCGAGCGTTTGCTGGACCGCAGCCAACTCCTTTATTTGTATTCGGCCCGCGGCCCAAATTCAACTCGCGTTTCGCCAGTTCCTTCGCCTACAACGCGCAGCGGCAAGCGAACGACAGCCTGTTCTTCGGGCAGCGTCGCGCGCTTGAGCGACCAGCTTGGTTTTTACGACGGTGACGCGGGAAACCGTCGTGATTCATAGCGCCATCCTCGTTTTTTCGGGCCGCACTGGAATTGACGCACACCAACAGCGTCCAAACAACTAGTGTTGCCGGCGGCATGGACGGGTGTTGTGCAAGCGCCGTTATTTTAGAAGGTGGCAAGCGCGCGAGCTTTCTTCTATAGTTTTCGCCTGTCGGCTCATTATATGAAATCACCGGACATCCTGTTGAACATCGGCTGCGGTCCTAACGGCCTGCGCTAAAGTGGTCCAATGAGGCTCAGACTGACTCACGAGTTTGGATTCATCATGCACCCCATCGTTCATCTGTTTGCCGCCGCGGCGTGTCTGATGTTACTGGCGTGTCCAGCGAACGCCCAGGTCAACCAAGGTCTCGACGAAGCCACCGGCATCATCCACAACGGCCAGTGGCAGAATGGCGTGCCGCTCGGCGCGCTGGGGTGTGGCAAGTTTGAAGTGCTGCCCAGCGGTTGGTTCTCGCGGTTCAGCATCAACCACAACTGGGACGAACCGCTGTGGAACAATCCGTGGCGGCCGTCGCGCGCGACGTTCTTCGCCATCCACATGGCCAATCCGAAATCCGAAATCCAAAATTCAAAATCGGTGACGCGCTGGCTGCGGTTTGGTTTTCGGGAGCAGGAACTGTCGGGCGTCACGCAGGTGGCGCACGTTGCCTACCGCGGGCAGCTTCCGTTCGTGGACGCCACGTTTGAGGACGCGGCGCTGCCGCTGGGCGTGTCGTTGCGCGCGTGGTCGGCGATGGTGCCGCACAACGCGAAGGATTCCAGCCTGCCGGTGGCGTTCTTCGAGTTTACGCTGACCAACACCAACGCGCAGCCGGTGGAAGCTTCGCTGCTGTTTTCGCTGGAGCACCTCATCGGCTGCGGCGGCTATCAGGTCCACGGCGACCACCGGCAGTGGCGCGAGCAGGAAGGCAACCGCGTTGAACCGGCGGCGGTGAAGGAAACGCCGTTGACCGGGTTGCGGCTGTTCTCCACGAAGCAGTTCGAAGGCATGAAGCTGAACTCGAGCGGCGAATACTGGTTGCTCAGCGACGGCCCGACCACCGCGCGCGGTTGGGACGCGGCGGGCGACGGGACGGAGTTGGTTGGCGATTTCTCGACACGCGGCGAACTCAAAGCCGGTGACCCGCAAGCTCCGACCACCGCCGGCGCCATCTGTCGGAAAGTCACCGTGCCGGCCGGCGGCAAACAAAAAGTTCACTTCGCGTTTGTCTGGTGGATGCCGCGCCACGTCACCATGGACGGCAAAGATCACGGCCATTATTACCTGCGCGACTTCCAAAGCCCACAGGCCCTGGCGGCATACGCGTTCGAACAGCGCGAGCGACTGCAACGCGAGACGGCGGTGCTGGGAAAGTTCGTGACCGATTCCAACCTGCCGGAGTGGCTGGGGCGGCTGATTCTGGGCGGGACGCACCCGATGACCGCCAACACCGTGCTGACGCGCGACGGCGAGTTCACGGTGCATGAGGATCCTTCGTGGATGGAAGGCGCGCTGGGCACGCTGGACCAGCGGACGGTGGCGCACGTGTTCGCCGGCACGTTCTTCCCGGAGTTGGCGCGCCGTGAACTGGAGCTGTTCGGCCAATGCCAGCAGGCCTCCGGTGAGATCACGCACTTCTGCGGCAACATCTATCAGGTCATCGGCGACGCGCGCGTTTTCTACGGCATCACCCAATGGCCCGACTTGGCGGCGGTTTATGTCTGGCAGGTGCTCAAACAGTATCGCTGGACCGGCGACCGCGCATTTCTGGATCAGGCATGGCCCGGCATCAAGCGCGCGCTGGACTGGCTCGTCACCGCCGACCGCGATGGTGACGGCGTTCCGGAAGGCGGCACGACGTTCGACGCGGGCATCCAATACGCCGGCGCGTTTGTGTTCACCGCCAGCACGTATGCGGCGGCGCTGCAATGTGCCATGGAGATGGCCGCGTTGGAAAACGACGCCGCGACGCGCGACGCCTGCCGGCAGCGGTTCGATCGCGTGCTGACCACGATGCGGCAGAAGCTGTGGACGGGGCAGTTTTTCGCGAAGTGCTATCTGCCGGACCGCAACATGGTCGTGCCAACGATTTTCACTGCGCAACTGGCGGGCGACTGGTTGACGCGCATGGCCGGCTTGCCGCGCGTGGCGTCGGAGACCGAGACGCGGACAAGTCTGGAGAGCCTGTTCAAGGTCAACGGCCGGGGCAGCCCGTGGGCGTTTGCGGACGAGTTCATGCCCGACGGCAGCGCACACAACGACCGCTGCTGGCTGACGTATCAGTGGACATATTTCGCCGGCCTGGCGATGGCCGAGGGCTACTGCGACGACGCGTTGGAGGTGGTGTGGCGGACTTACGACGCCGTCTGGCGGCGGTCGAAAATCCCGTGGGGCATCTACCTGAATCTGATGCCGACGCAGACGGACTCCCCGCAACCCGGCGGCAGCTACATGAGCGCGGTGGCCGGCTGGTGGTGGTTTTCGGCTTTTAGCTTGTCATTGGCAGGGGCGTGCGTCATGAGTTTTTATATGAGCCGTGATTTGCCTCAGCGGCTCAACTGGTTGGTGGTCAGCTACGTTACGGTGGCTTTCTTTATTGGGCCATTAACGTACCCGTTCCGGGCCCGACCAAGCAAGAAGATGAAATACTAAGCACAGTCTATAATGTCTGTGTTTTTTTATCCGATTTTAGGAGAGAAAACGGCGTCAGTTCAAATGATCTGACGCTTTTAGATCAAGCAAGCCGTTTTATAGTCTGCGAAGCTGGCGAAAACAGGAAAGAAGGGATAATGTCCGGTCTCCTGTGGCGAGAGTCTGCTTTTTGTCATTATTCAGGGCTGTATTTATTCGGCTACATTTTAAAAAATTTTGTCTGGCAGCGGTGGCGGACTGGGAATTTTTACAATTTGCCAAAAATGGTTAAAACTGGTAAAATAACGTTGAATTGGCGGATTATGACAACCAAACAATTTGTTATTTTAATGTTAATAGTTACAGTGGTTTGCGGCGGCGCCTTTTTAACGGTTCTTTTTTTTATTAATCCCGAGACCACCGGCCTAACCGGCTTCTTCCTTTTTTATTTAAGTCTTTTTTTCGGCCTGACCGGCTTGTTGTCGCTCCTGGGTTTTTACTCGCGTTATTTGTTTACCCGCAAGTTTCAGGAGTTTGAACAGGCGCAGATTTCTTTCAGGCAGGCCATTTTTTTCGGCATTATCATAGCCAGTTCACTGCTGTTGCAGTCCCAGCAATTATTAACCTGGCTTAACGCCGTTATTCTGGTGTTTTTATTAACCATCATAGAATTTTTAATTGTTTCCTTGAGAAAAAGCCATTAGTAGTTTTCTCGCCTCGGCCTGCGCTTTGGCCAAGCGGGCGAATGCCGCGCGGATTTCTCACGAACGTTCGCGGCCATTAGCGGGTTAGCGTCGCTCAGGCGTCTTATTTATGTTAAACGAATTAAAAAAATTAAAAGACCAGGCCATAAAAGAGATCCAAAAATCTAAAGCCCTGGATCAGCTCAGGGGTCTGGAAGTTAAGTATTTAGGCAGAAAAGGGGAGCTGACCAAGTTGCTCAGGCGGGTGAAAGATTTAACCATTGAAGAAAAGCCCAAGTTTGGCCAGCTGGCTAACGAGGTTAAACAGGAATTAAGCCGGTTATTTTTGGATTTTAAAGATAGGCTTGAGCCTTCAACCCCCGGTTCAAGCGGCGCTGGCGAATATCTGGACCTGACTTTACCCGGCCGCCGATATTTACAGGGACATCTGCATCCCCATACTTTAATTCAATACCAGCTGGAAGAAATATTTTCCAATATGGGCTTTTTGGTTTTAGAGGGCCCGGAGCTGGAATCGGAGTATTATAATTTTGAATCTTTAAATGTGCCGCCCGCCCATCCGGCTCGCGATATTCAGGACACTTTTTTCATTAAAGACAAGGCCAACCAGGTTTTAAGAACGCAAACTTCCAACCAGCAGGTCAGAGTTATGGAAAAGTACGGCGCGCCTTTAAGAGCGGTTTTCCCCGGGCGGGTTTTTAGAAACGAAGCCACCGATTCTTCGCACGAAACCACTTTTTATCAGTGGGAGGGTTTGATGATTGATAAAGACATTTCCATTGCTCATCTAATATCCACCATGAAAACCATGCTTAAGGGGATTTTTAAGCAGGAGGTGGCGGTTCGTTTGCGGCCCGGTTATTTTCCGTTTGTGGAGCCGGGCTTTGAGGTTGACGTCAGTTGCGTCATTTGCCAGGGCAAGGGTTGTACGGTTTGCAAAAAAAGCGGCTGGGTGGAAATGATCGGCAGCGGCTTGGTTCATCCTAGCGTCTTAAGGGCCGGCGGCTTGAACCCCGAAAAATATTCCGGTTTTGCCTTTGGTATGGGTTTAACGCGTTTGGCGATGATGAAGTACGGTATTGACGATATCAGATTATTTTTATCCGGCGACCTGCGTTTCTTAAATCAATTTTAGCCCAGGCTTAAGATTAACGGCCGTGTTTATTTTTTCTATCTTATTTAACTAATCACCAATTCACCCTATCGGCTAATCACCCATTTACGCTTAGCCTGTCCGCCCGTTACGACAACGAGTCGTGCGGGTAATTATTAACCCACCGCCTCCATCGCCAACCCACTATGAAAATTTCCCTTAACTGGATTAAACAATACGTTGACATTCCCAAAGATTTTACTCCCCAGGAACTAGCTTTAAGGCTGACTATGTCGGTGGTGGAAGTGGATGCGGTTGAGGATCAAAAAAGCCGTTATGATAATATGGTAGTGGGCGAGGTTCTGAACGTGGTTGATCATCCCCAGGCCGATAAGCTTAAAGTTTGCAAGGTTAAAGCTGGTTCGGCCGAGTATCAGGTTATTTGCGGCGGGTCTAACGTCCGTAAGGGCCTGAAAGGGGTTTTGGCTTTGCCCGGCGCCCTGGTTAAATGGCACGGCCAGGGGAATTTGGTTAAGCTGAGCCAGGCTAAGATCAGAGGCGTGGAGTCCGAAGGCATGCTCTGTGCCGCCGCGGAAATTGATTTGGCGGATGAGTTTAACGAACCCACTTTCACTCAAGCGGCCGCTGGCCGGGAGGACGGCATTGTGGAATTAACCGCCGGCAAGTCCGGCCAACCCGTGGCTGAGGTTTTGGGTTTAAATGACGTTATTTTGGATATTGACAACAAATCTTTGACTAACCGGCCGGATTTATGGGGACACTACGGTCTGGCCAGGGAAGTGGCGGCTTTGCTGGGTAAAAAGTTAAAACCTTTAGAACTGAACGAAAAAATTGTTGAAGACAGCCAGGTGGATTTAAAAATTGACATTCAGGATGCGGAAAACTGCAGCCGCTATTTGGGCGCGGTCATGGGCAACATTCGGATCGCGCCTTCGCCCCGCTGGTTGCAGAACTTTTTAAAAGCCGTCGGCGTCAGGCCGATTAATAACGTGGTGGACGTGACTAATTTTGTCATGCTGGAATTGGGCCGGCCGTCTCACGCTTTTGACCGTCTCAGCATTCACCAGGATACCATTACCGTCAGGCGGGCGGCGGAGGGCGAAAAATTTAAAACTTTGGACGGCGTGGAAAGAAAACTTGACGGCACGATGTGCCTGGTCTGCGACGCCGACCGACCGACCGATCTGGCCGGCATTATGGGTGGCGAAAATTCGGAAATCAAAGCCGGGACCACGGAAATTATTTTGGAATTAGCCAACTTTAATCCCGTCAATATCCGGAAGACCGCCGCCAAGCTGGGCTTAAGGACCGACGCGGCCACTCGTTTTGAAAAAGGTTTGAGTCCGGATCTGGCTGAGCTTGGCCTTAAGCGCCTTGTCACTTTAATTCAGCAGCTTATTCCCGAAGCTAGGTTGTTAAGCAAAATTGTGGATGTTAACCATGAAGCCGACGTTCAGCGCCAGATTGAATTTGATTTGGATTTCATCAGGCGCCGGCTGGGCGTGCCCATTGACAAAAAGGAAGTCAGCAGAATTCTGGAGGGCTTGCATTTTACGGTCAGCGTCAAAAAGGAACACTTCAGCGTGACGCCTCCGTTATTCAGAACCGTAAAAGACGTTTCCATCCCCGAAGATCTAGTGGAGGAAGTGGCGCGGATTTACGGCTTTGACAATATTCCGCCGGCCATGCCGCTGGTTTCCATGGCCCCCCAAGATAGCAACGCTGAACGCTCAGCCGAAAGGCAGGCAAAGCAGATTTTGGCCTATGTCTGCGGGTTTACTGAGGTCAGTAATTATTCTTTTATGGGCGCCAATCTGATTGTGGCGGCGGGCTTGGCGCTTGATCAGCATCTGGAAATTAAAAATTATTTAACCGAAGATCAGCGTTACTTAAGGTCTAGCCTGTTGCCGTTGCTGTTAAAGAATGCCGCTGGCAATCTTAGGTTTTTTAAAAATTTTAACCTCTTTGAACTGGGCCGGGTTTTTAGCCTTGGGCCGGGGGAGTATAAGACCGATCAGGGCGGTAAAAATTATCTCAGCCGCCAGGAAAAATATTTGGCCGCCCTGAGCATCGGTCCGGAAGTTTTTTTCAATCTCAAGGGCGCCGTTGAAGCTTTATTGGCTGGCCTGGAAGTTAATTACCAGTTTAATTTTGATGCCGCTCAGGCACCCAGCCATGTTCAGTCTTCCAGATACGCCAACATTACGGTCAACGACCAGGCGGTGGGCTATTTGGCTGAAGTCGCCGTTAAGACCTGCCAGGCTTACAAAATCAATAAAGCGGCGGCGTATTTTGAAATCAATTTCAGCCATCTGTTAAAATATTTAGGCGAGCATAAAAAATACCAGCCTTTGCCCAAGTTTCCCGGCATTATTTGTGATATTGCCGTGGTGGTTGATCAGGCTGTCCGCTGGCTGGATATTGAAAAAGAAGTTAAGGCCCAGAGCCCTTTGATCAATCAGGTTGAGCTTTTTGATGTTTACCGGGTTGACCAAGCAGGCGCGGCTAAAAAATCCCTGGCTTTCCATGTTCATTTTTCGGACGCCAACAGGACTTTGACTTCAGCGGAGACTGGAACGCTGCGCGACAAAATCGTCAGCCGGCTGGTTAAAAAATTCAAGGCGGCTGCACGTTAAACCGCATTAACGGTTATGAGTCAGCGGCTATCATTATTTTGAGATATTGTGCGCGACTTTCGTTTTTTTTGCCTAACTAATAAGACATAACTCATAACGCTTATCTAATAACTCAATCATATGATGGAAATCAAAAAAATAGATATTTTATCGGTAGCCAAGTTTTGCGCCTTTTTAGTTGGGGGCGTTTATCTGGCAGCCGGCGTGGTCATTTCGCTGGTAGTTGCTGTTTTAGGCTTGCCCGCCATTCAGTCTTTTGATCTTTTGAATTTAGGCTCCGCTTTGCTGGCCACGTTGCTGGTGGCCATTATGGCGTCGGCTGTCTCTTTTATTTTGGGCGCGATTCTGGCTTGGCTTTACAATATTTTCGCCAAGTTAATGGGTGGTGTTAAAATTGAGCTTGATCAGGTCCATAATAAGCTGGTGAAGTTTGAAAATTTGGAGAGCAGGGACGCGGCCGCCAAGAACGATTCCCCGGCTTCAGTCAATTCCGCCCAGCAAGCCGTAGACGAAATCATTCACAGTCATTCCCATGATCGCGACACCTTTGTCCAATAATTAAAAAGTCCTTTCCTGGCTTAAGTGGCCGGACGATAATTTGCCGTCCTAGCCAGCCTTAAGGGAAGGGTTTTTTGTTGGCAAAATCGTTTAAAAACCAGCTTGCTTTTTTGCTAAAAATATGCTATCCTAATTATAGGGATAATGGCTAAGGTTAGCCCAAAAATAGCCATAACTCCTCTTATTTTTTTATTTTTAGGACTTACGCCTTTGGCTTAAAAACAGCCGAAAGTTAGTCAATTCATTAAAATACAACTTTGTGAGATAATAATAACATAAAAGGTCGTTTTAAAA
>LCKE01000045.1 GCA_001001205.1 Parcubacteria group bacterium GW2011_GWF2_45_11
TGCTTCAATCATAGTGGAATCTATGCTTTTGCTCAAGATTACGGGTCGCTATCCTTCCCCAATGCCAAGCATTGGGGCTTGACGCGACGCGTTGTCAAGTCGGAAGCTAAGCTGCCTCCCAATGATTATCTCTTATATAAACCCCAACAACCGGCCACCCCCAATCACCAATCCGCCCGCTCACCCGATCTAACCAACCTACCCAATCAACCTGACCTCGTCCCCTTCGCCGATAAACTCCACTTGATCGTCCTTGACCAGAAGTCCCTGGCCGTCTTTTAAAATTCTAACCGGATAAGCTGAAGTCATAACGCCAACAGCCAAAATATCCCGCAACTCTTCAATATAATGAGCCACGATTAAAAACGGCACCAGATTTAAAGCCTTAAGATCGTCTAAACCGAAAGCGCGATAATCCTCGCCGCGCTTCCAGGTGGCCATGTCCATGGTCGGGCAGGCCAGATAAGCTCCGGCCGAAGCGCCGGCATAAACAACGCCTTGGCTGACGAGCGCTTTGATGACTTCGGCAAAACCGCTGTCTCTGACCGCTTTTAATAAATAAAAACTATCGCCCCCGGCCACGTAAACAACGTTTTTGTCAGCCAAAATTTTTGTAAGCTCGGCTTGAGTCTTGCCATTAACATCTATTTCTTCTACCTCCAGACCCTGATCTGTCATATTTTTTATGTGCCCGTCCAGCCTCTCTCGATGATTTTTATTAGACAGGCGCCCGGCGTCCAGGGAAGCGGTAGTAACATAAGCCACCTTAATTTCCTCAGGCGGCTTGTTTACTATTTTAACGATATGATGGTCAACGACAGTGCCGTTTGAAGCCAATAATAATGTTGTCATATGTTTGGTTATTGATAGGTCGCTGATCAAGCTAAACTTGAAAAATAAATCACGGATGACTCGCTGATAACGAACTGATATCGGTGAATCATCGCTGAATTTATCATTGAATCTAAATAATCCCTCGGCAGTGATCGCATTTTCCGTGAGTTTTCAGAAAACCCTCAAAGTCAAAATCCCTGATTGCCTCAATGGTCTTGATGATTTTAGCCTGCAAATTTTGGATTTCCTTGTCCGTGCCCAAAAAGCTCAACTGGCTGTCGTTTTCCAGATAATAATAAGCCAGGGCGGTGACGATGGACGGTAAAACTGACCGCGCGGCCATCTGATAAATCAACAACTGGGCCTTGCTGTCAGCATCTAATTTTTCTTTGGCCCGGCCAGTTTTATAGTCAATAATTTTATAGCCGGCTTTAGTTTCGTCAATTCTGTCTATCTTGCCGGTTAAAGTGTACTCTCCGACCTTAAGGTTAAAGCCCTTTTCCAAAAAACTGGGCGTTGATTCCAGGAGATGCGGACTTTCATAAAATCGTTTTAAAATCTCCTGGCCGCTCTTAAAATAATCTTCTTTCTGTTTCTTGTTCTGATACCAATCGTCAATCCAGGCCTGCTCATAAAAATTCATTAACTCCTCAAGCTTAACGACATCTCTGATTGCGGCTGAATGACTGTTCTGTTGGTCGGCCCCGAGCGAAGCCCCCAATTTATTGAGGGGTAAAGTTGAAGGGCCTGGTGACTTGGCAGGCGCATCAAACAGTCCGCCCTGCTTAGACCCGCTGCGCCTTTTATATTCTTCATAAAACCTTTGTAAGGTCAGATGAATGCTGGAACCAAAGCTAAAATAATGGTTGCCCGGCAAAGGAATTCTTAAAATGTAGCGATAATAATATAAACGCGGACAGTTTTGAAAATCGGTTATCTGAGTGTAAGAAAACTTTTTCGGCAGCAAATCCTTGATGATCTGCCTGGTTTTGACGTAACTGCGTTTGATCTTTTCCAGCTCCGTGGTGGAAATGGTTTTGACTGCCGGCTGACTAAAACCCATGTTGTTCAAAAAGACCGAAATCTTTTTCTTTCTGGCGCCGCCGTAATCTTCGGCCGAGGAAAAATAAACGCCTTCTTTGGCCCTGGTCATGGCCACGTAAAACAAGCGCCTTTCTTCCTGCAAATGGACGTCGCCTTCAGGAACAATTTCTTTAACCAGGGCATCCGGCAGTTCAATGGCTTCATGGCGCTCGGAGGTCGGAAAGCGGCGATCAACCAGATTAACGATAAAAACATACTTAAATTCCAAACCCTTGGCCGCGTGCACGGTCATGACTTTAACCATGTCCGGACCTTCCTCTTCGCTCAAGGGCGTTAAACTGCCCTGTTCGCCTGATTCCAATTCCAGGCCCAAATTTTTTAAAAAATTTTTGACCGACCGGTCTTCGTTCAGTTCTTCAAATGACTTAATACGCTTATAAAACTGGCCGACGTAGGAAAATTCCTGCCGCTTATCCAGTTCCTCTAAAGAATCAATGTATTTTAAATAGCCGGACTCGTTAAGAAAATCAAAAACAATGCGGCTGGTTTTTTGCTCCTTGCTCAAAGAGGCGTACTTTTGGACGTAACTGATGGCCGTATTCAGGCTTTTTTGAGCGGCCATGTCCACGTTAGTCAGGACGGGCGCCTGCAAGACTGCTTCCCAGAGTGACCAAGCCTTGCGCCGCGCCAGATAAGTCAGCTTAGCCAGTTCCAGCGGCTCAAGCCTGAACATCGGCAAAGTCAAATAGCGATATAAAGCGTCGGATTCATGATAGTCGTCCAAGAGCTTTAAAAAGGCGATTAAATTTAAAATGACCGGCTTGGCAAACAGACCCCGGGAGGCCACAAACTGGTAGGGAATGTTGGCCCGCTCCAAACCCTGGACGAACACATTGGCCTGATCGTTGGCCCTGACCAAAACGGCAAAATCATTCCAGGTGATTTTATCGCTTGACTGGAAAAGCTCCTGAATTTTATTGATGACTGAAGCCATCTCCTCCTCCAGGGTCGGCGCGTGCAAATGCTCGATTACCCCCTGGCCCGGGCGGTCTGACTTTAATTTTTTGGAAAGCTTTTTGTTGGCAACTTTAAGCTTGACTTCCAGGCGATCCGGATTGTTAAGCTGGATAAAATTATAGGACAAATCCAGAATGTTCTGCCGTGAACGATAGTTAGTGTTCAAAAAGACTTCTTTGGCTTTAGGGTAATCTTTTTTAAATTCCAAAATATTGCTGACCGAAGCCCCGCGAAATTTATAAATAGACTGGTCATCATCGCCTACCACAGTGACATTGTTTTTAGGTTCGGCCAACAGCCTGATTAACTGGTACTGGGCGTAGTTGGTGTCCTGAAATTCGTCAACCAAAATATACTTGAATTGTTTTTGATATTGTTTTAAAATTTGCGGACGTTTGTTGAATAAATCCAGACAATAATTTATCAGGTCGCCAAAATCCAGAAGGTTGTTATCCAAAAGCAACTGCTGATACACATCATAGGCATTGGCGATCTCCTCCAGGCGCCTGACTTCCATGGCGGCCTCCTCGTCTTTTCTTAAATCATTATCCAGACGAAATTTTTCGGCGTACTTTAAATAATCCCGCGGACCGACTAACTCGTCCTTGCAGCGCGAAAAATGCCTGACCAAAGCCTGGATGAATTTGGTCGGGTTGCCCAAAGGCTTGTAGTAATCCAGATCAAATTTCTCCAGGTTATTTCTGATCAAGAGCCACTGGCCTGTCTGGTCAACTAATTTAAAATCGGTGGTCAGGCCGATTTCCAGTCCATGGGCTTCCAAAAGCCGCTGGGCAAAACTGTGAAACGTGGAAACCCATAAATCCACGTAGCCGTAAGGCAGGGCTTTATCCACTCGTTCTTCCATTTCCGCGGCCGCTTTTTCCGTAAAAGTCAGGGCTAAAACCTCCTCGGGCTTAAGGTGCTTTTCGGTAATCAGCCAGTTAATCCGCTCGGTGATGACCGTGGTTTTGCCGGTGCCGGCGCCGGCCACAATTAACAGAGGCCCCTCGGCATGCTGGACGGCCCTTTTTTGCTCCGGATTAAGCTTATCTTTGTAGGTCATAGGCCTATTTTAACATATTTAAGGACACAGATAAATCACAGCTGAATCACTGAGATGCGCGGATCTATCAGGGATATCCCCCGATAAATCCGGCGGCGAAAACCAAAGTTACATTAAAGCAAGCGGTTAGTCTGCGGCCTGTCAATGAGCCGGGCCTGGCAGGCGGCAATGCTCTTAGACCAATGATAACAAAAGCGCCGAGTTTAACTCGACGCTCAGGTGTAAAAAACTCTTTAGAGATTAAACGGTGCCAGGGTTGGCAAAACTGCTGACCAAAGCCACGGCTTTGTTTTGAGCATTGACCGCGGCCAGATTAACATCATCCAAAGCGGATTGGGAACAGTCAACGGCCAATTTTTTATCCTCGCGCTTGAGGGTGATATATTTGCCTTTATCTTCGTTATGCATCAATTCTACCAGCCGGCCGCCTTCTTCTTCAACCACGTTATAATCGGCTGCCTTAAGCACTAAGACTAAATTCTCCTGATATAAATCCAAAGTATTCTCGCCGGCATTCCAGGTAAACGCCGGCTCCACCACGGTTTGTGGCGCGGCCGCCTGCTCGGCCGCCTGCCTTAAGCCGGGTTTATTAATCTTAAACAGCGGCACTAAAATAAGCGGCGCCATTAACGTGGTAATTATCGTCATCATAATGGAAACGCCGAAAATTTCCTGATTAATCACCCCGGCGGCCAGGCCGACTCCGGCGACAATCAAGGCCACTTCGCCCCTGGGCAACATGCCGAAGCCGATTCTTAAAGAACCTAAAAAGTTAAAACCGGAAAACAGCGCCGGCAGACCGCAACCGATGATCTTGCCGACAATGGCAAACAAAGTAATAACCAGACCAAAGGCCAGGGCGGACAGCATGGCCTGAAAATTAACGAGCATGCCCATTACGGCAAAAAAGACGGGTACAATGATGTGGGCAACCCAAACTAATTTTTCTTCCAGTTCATGCCCCAATTCGGTCACCGATAAGATGACACCGGTTAAATAAGCGCCGATGATCATGGCTAAACCAAATTCTTCGGCTAGGGCGGCGATCAAAAAACACAGGGCCGCGGCCAGCGCCACATAAGTTTTTCCCTGAAGTTTAAGCAATAATCTGGATAACTTTTTAGCGAACAGCAAACCCAGAATAAACACGACGCCGATAAAACCAACGGCCTTGGCGCCAATCAGGCCGAGCTGGGCCCAGGAAACGCCGCCTTCGCCGCTGCCCATAGATAAAACTAGGGCTAGAACCAAAATGCCCAAAACATCGTCAATGACCGCGGCGGCTAAAATGGAAACACCCTCGGAGGTATCCAGTTTATAGATATCAGAGAGCACCCGAGCGGTGATGCCGACTGAGGTGGCCACCATAATCGCTCCCATAAACATAGCCGGGCCGTCAAACATACTTTCGGCAAAACCGAACATGACCGTACCCCAGGCGCCCAAAAAGAAAGGCAGTACGACTCCGCCGATAGCGACGCCTAAAGCCTTTAAGCCGTATTTTATGAACATCTTGGCGTCCGTTTCCAGACCGACCAAAAACAATAAAATCACCGCGCCGATCTGGGCAAAAATGTAAAGCTCCGGCGAAACAGGCAAAGCCGAAACGTGCCCGCCTACTTGCTCGGCGATGGGAAATAATTTGCCGAAAAACGGCAAATTGATTGAGCCTAAAGCATAAGGCCCAATGACCATGCCGGCAATCAGTTCGCCTAAAACGGACGACTGACCCATTCTTTCAAACAGTTCTCCAAAAATTTTCGCCACCAGTAAAATGACGGCGAGCTGGAGAGTAAACTCAACAAGCAATTCTGTCATAATAATCTTTTAATTAATTCGGCACCCTTCCCAAAAGGCATACATCAGCGCCAATTACTGGCGCCAGGTATCAGACCTGGTGAAAAAAATTTCATCAGGTGAGCCTGTGAAGATGCCGGATAAATAATTAAGTAATTAAAATTAAAAAAGCGTCACAATAACCCTTTAAAAATACCTGGTCAAATAATAACAAAATGCAGGCTCTTATTTTCCGGCTTGCTATAACCGATCACCACATTTTCCCGGACATATTCCACCATCGTTTGATTAAATCTAAAATCAATGGAGGTAATAAGAACCGCCTCGGCCTGATGCTGGTCTGCATAAATAAATTCCATAAAGCTTAAGGTTTATCCTCAATGGTTTTTATCTGGTCCTCTAGTGATTTTATTTGCGGCCTGGACTTAATCTTTTTATATTTGTTAGCCACTTTCAGCCTGGCCATTTCTTTTTCTATCTTTACGGCTAAAGCGGTAAAGTCCACTTCATCAGCCGTTTGCTTTTTGTTAAGCAAAGCTCTGGCCCGATCCCGCGCCTGCTCGGCCCGTTCGGTGTCAATTTCCTCAACCCGTTCGGCGGTATCGGCGAGAATGACCAGTTTATTATTACTCAGCTCAACAAAGCCTCCGGAGACGGCCAACGGCACTTCCTCTTTACCTTGCTTAATTAAAACTTCACCGGGAGCCAACGCGCTGACCAAAGGTATATGGTTAGGCAAAATGGTAATCTCGCCCAGCTTGGTGGGCAAAGTAATCTGGTCAATTTCGGCTTCGTAAACGACTCTTTCAGGCGTGGCGATTTTAAATTGTATTTTCATAGTTCGCTGATATTATGCTAATTACCCCTGATAACCTTAAAAGCACAGCTAAAGCTTGACGGCTTAAAGCACCTGATCAATGCCGCCTTTCATGTAGAAAGCCTGCTCTGACTTGCTGTCGTGCTGGCCGGCCAGAATTTCCTTAAAGCTCTTGATTGTTTCCTTTAACGACACGTACTGGCCGGGAGTGCCGGTAAACGTTTCAGCCACAAAGAAAGGTTGAGACAAAAACTTCTGCACCTTGCGGGCCCGGGAAACTATTAATTTATCCTCGGGTGAAAGCTCTTCCATGCCTAAAATGGCGATAATATCCTGCAGATCTTTGTAACGCTGTAACACCTGCTGAACCTCGCGGGCCACCTGGTAATGCTCCGCTCCGACGATCAAAGGATCCAAAATAGTGGAGGAAGAATCCAGCGGATCAACGGCCGGATAAATGCCCAATTCCGTCAAAGACCGGGCCAAAACCACGGTAGAATCCAAGTGGCCGAAAGTGGTCGCCGGCGCCGGATCGGTCAGGTCATCGGCTGGCACATAAACCGCCTGTACCGAAGTAATGGAGCCTTTTTTGGTGGAAGTGATGCGTTCCTGCAGCTCGCCCATATCGGTGGCCAGAGTCGGCTGGTAGCCGACGGCCGAAGGAATACGGCCCAATAAAGCGGAAACTTCCGAACCCGCCTGGGTAAAACGGAAAATATTATCAATAAAGAATAAAATATCCTTGCCTTCTTCGTCTCTAAAATATTCGGCCATGGCCAACCCGGTCAAGCCGACTCTGGCCCTCACGCCCGGCGGTTCGTTCATCTGTCCAAAAACCAGGGAAGTTTTAGCCAAAACGCCCGAAGATTTCATTTCGTGATACAGATCGTTGCCCTCGCGGCTACGTTCCCCCACGCCGGCAAAAACCGAATAACCCCCGTGCTCCTGGGCAATGTTCCTGATTAATTCCTGAATAATAACGGTTTTGCCCACGCCGGCGCCGCCGAACATGCCCACCTTGCCGCCCTTGACGATCGGACAAATCAGATCAATGACTTTAATGCCGGTTTCCAAAATTTCGGTCTTGGTGGACTGGTCAATGAACTTGGGCGCTTGGCGGTGAATTGGGTATTTTTTTTCGGTCACCACCACCTCTTTATCGTCCAAAGGATTGCCTAAGGCGTCAAACATCCGGCCTAAGGTTTTTTGGCCGACCGGCACGGTAATGGGCGCGCCCGTGGCCGTCACCTCCACGTCTCTGGCCAAGCCGTCGGTAGAGCCCATGGCGACCGTGCGGACCATATTGGAACCGATGTGCTGCTGCACTTCCAGCACCAAGCTGGCCCGGGCCGTTTTTACTTCCAAAGCTTCATAAATACTGGGCAACTCGCCGGCAAAGACAACGTCAACCACCGCGCCGATAATTTGTTTAACTTTGCCGGTGGCGCGCTCTTTGTGAGTGGCCGATGATTTAGCTGTTTTTTCAATCATATTGACTATCTTTATTTATTAATAGACCTGTTGCTTTTTAAGCAAAAATGTTAGAATTTAGCTAGAGTTAAAAAATAAAAATACAACCAAATAATATGCTCAACATTGAACGGGCGTTAGC
>LCKE01000046.1 GCA_001001205.1 Parcubacteria group bacterium GW2011_GWF2_45_11
CCCGATAAACACGCTAGTTGCCGAGTTTGAATCACTAAGTTTTAATGAACAGTCTCAAAAACGCCTATTTTCATTGGATTTTTAACGCAACATTTGTGCTACAGTTGAAATACGAATAAATACTGATGATGTCCTGATAAATTATCTGTATTATATCCAATTTCTAATCCGTATCTCATAACCATAAATATGAAAAGCGAGACCAAATATTTGATGGCCTTGGCTCAGATTGACGGTCTGGGCCCGGTCAGCCTGCAAAAATTATTGACTTTTTTTAACAGCGCCGAAGCTTGCTTTAAGGCTTCTTTTTTAGACCTTAAAAAAACCGGTTTGCCCGAAAATCTGCTTCAGAAAATCATTGCCGGCCGCAACCGGCTGGAGCCGGAAAAGCTCTGGCAGACAGCCAGGCGCGAAGGTCTGGAAGTCATCACTTATTTTGACGAACAATATCCCGAACTGCTTAAAACAATCTACGCTCCCCCGCTGGCGCTTTACTGCCGCGGCAACACCGACCTTTTTAACTATCAGTCTTTAGCCGTGGTGGGTTCGCGCAAAATTTCCCCTTACGCCCAAAACATTCTGCCGGATTTGTTACAAGAAGCGGCCGCCGGACGGATTGTCATTATTTCCGGCCTGGCTTACGGGGTGGACGCCTTGGCTCATCAAATAGCCCTGGACAATCAGGGGCTGACCATGGCCGTGGCCGGCTCCGGTCTGGCCTGGGATTATTTGCATCCGGCCGGCAACCGGGCGCTGGCCAAAAAAATTTTAAACAACCGCGGTTTGCTGATTTCGGAGTTTCCGCCCTTTGAGCGCGGTCTGCCGTTTAACTTCCCCAGGCGCAACCGCCTCATTTCCGGGTTATCTCGGGCGACGTTGATCGTGGAGGCCTCGCAAAAATCAGGCGCCTTGATTACCGCCAAATACGCTCTGGAGCAAGGCCGGGAAGTTCTGGCCGTGCCCGGCCCGATCAACCAGGAAAATTCCCGCGGCGCCAACTACCTCATCCAAAACGGCGCCAAGGCGGTGACTTCAGCGGAGGATATTTTAGAAATTTTCGGCCTGGCCGCCGGAGCGAAAAAATTAACCCCCGCCTTTGACCCCGGCCAGGCGACGGCCGCCGAACTGATGATTCTTAAAACTTTAAACAGCCTGACTCTTCACATTGACAAAATCATTGAACATTGTACCCTAGAAACACCGGTAGCCAACGCTTTATTGATGCAGATGGAACTTAAAGGCTGGATCAAAAATCTTGGCGGACAAAAATATATTTCCTTAATCCAATTATGATGAGTTATAATTTAAAAGGTAAAATTGCCTTAGTCACGGGCGCGGCCAAAAGCCTGGGCTGGGCCATGGCCGAAAATTTAGCCAAACAGGGTGCAACGGTAATTCTGCATTATCAAACCAGCCACCGCCTGGCTCAAAACAATTTAAAAAAGCTTAAAAATATCTCGCCCGGATCATTTACCGTTCGGGGCGATCTGACGGATGAAGCCACGGTAAAAAAAATCTTTCAGCGTCTTAAAAGCCTGGATATTCTGATTAACAATGTCGGAGATTTTTTTTACGACGAGCCTTTAAAAAATGACTTTAAGCAATTTAAAAAAGTCATAGCCGGCAATCTTGAGAGCGTTTTTTTAACCGGCAAATACGCTGTGCCAAAAATGAAAAACAAAAAATACGCCCGAATCATTAATTTTGCCTGCGTCGGCGCCGATCGTCTGACTGTCAGGCGGTATACCACTCCATATTATATCGCCAAAACCGGAGTGTTAATGCTGACCGAATGGCTGGCCCAGGCAGTCGCCCAAAGCGGCCTGACCATCAATTGCATCTCGCCCGGCGTTTTAAGTTCAAGCAAATATCGGCCAAAAAATTTATTAAAACGCCAGATTATTCAGTTTAAAGAAATTAATCAGGCGGTTGACTTTCTCCTGGATCCCAAAACGCAGTCTGTCAACGGAGCCAATCTTAACGTCAGCCGCGGCTGGCTACCCAATGACTGCTAATTTATGACTTTTGACTTTAAAAAATACCGCCAGGCGGTCAGATTTTTAGAATCAATCATGAACCTGCCGATTAAGGATTATCTTTTGGATTTAAACCAGCGCTCTTATTACATAGACAGGCTGGATTATTTTTTAAACCTGCTCGGCCAGCCGCAAAATGACCTAAAATTTATTCAGATTACGGGCACGGCCGGCAAAGGCTCAACGGTCAATAATCTGCACGAGATTCTGACGGCCGCGGGTTACACCGTAGGTTCTTATTTTTCCCCCCACCCCACCACGGCCCTTGAACGGATTAAGGTCAGACGCCGCTATATTTCCACCCAGGACTTTTGCCGGCTGACTGATTATCTCAAGCCGTTTTTAAATAAAATTTCGGCTCAATCGCCTTTTGGGCATCCTTCTTATTTTGAAACTTTTCTGGCTTTGGCCTTGTTATATTTTAAAGAAACTAAATGCGATTACGTTATTCTGGAAGCCGGCTTAGGCGGCACTCATGACGCCACCAATGTCGTGCCAAATACCAAATTATCCCTGATTACCAATATTGGCTATGACCACACCGAAGTGCTGGGTAAAACTTTAATAAAAATTGCCAAAGATAAAGCGGGCATTATCAAGCCAGAATCTGTCTTTATGACGACGGAAACCAAGCCGGCTTTGTTAAAAATTTTTAAGCAACGCTGCCGACAGGTCGGGGCAAAATACCTGCTGGTGCAATCCGCCGATCAGGATCCCAATAAAACTTTAGCCTGGATCGCGGCCAAGCAGCTCGGAGTCAAGGAAAAATATATTGATCAAGGACTGGCTCAGGCTAAACTGCCCTGCCGTTTTGAAATAATGCAAAAAAAACCGTTAGTCATCATTGATGGAGCACACAATCCGGATAAACTCAAATATTTGGCGCAAAAAATTAAAAGCCTGAACTGCCCAAAACTTCATCTATTGGTGGGTATGGCCCGCGATAAAGACATAGTCAGCTCGCTTAAATCCATCGTCAGCCTGGCCGACACCCTGATTTTAACCAGATTTTTAATGCCTTACCGCAAAACCGCCGATCTTAACGAAATGAAAAACATCGCCCTCAGGATCAAACCGCGGCTTAAAATAAAAATGCTGACCGACCCGGCGGCCGCCCTGCGCACCGCTTTAAGCTGGGCTAAACCTGACGAGGCAGTCGTGATTGCCGGTTCGTTCTTTTTGGCCGGAGAACTGAGGCAGCGCTGGATTTCGGAAGATTATATACTTAAACACCGGACGAGTTTTAAAAAAACAGGTTGATTCGGTTATAGGTTAAGAATTACCCGCCCGACTCGTTGTGGTGGCTGGCGGGCTACACGGTCAAATTTGACAAAAAATATCCAACCGTGTTATCTTCATAAACAATATGCCCAAAAACCTCGTCATCGTTGAATCTCCCACTAAAGCTAAAACCATCAGCCGTTTTTTAGGTAAGGATTATAAAGTGGAATCATCTTTCGGTCATGTGCGCGATCTGCCAAAAAGCAAGATGGGCATTGATATAGAAAACAATTTCGCGCCCCAATACGTCATCCCCGCCAAAGCCAAAAAACGGGTGGCCGAACTTAAAAAACTCGCGGCCAAATCTGACACCATATACTATGCCACTGATAGCGACCGCGAAGGCGAGGCCATTGCCTGGCATCTGGACCATATTTTCAATCACCCTCAAGGGACCAAAAGAATAGCTTTTCATGAAATAACCAAAAAAGCCATTGAAGAATCCCTGAAAAACCCCCGAACCCTTGACCTGCACCTGGTGGACGCTCAGCAGGCCAGACGGGTCTTGGACAGGCTAGTCGGCTATGAGCTTTCCCCTTTTCTTTGGAAAAAAGTGGCCAAAGGCCTGTCGGCTGGCCGGGTGCAATCCGTAACCGTGCGTTTAATTGTTGACCGGGAAAAAGAAATCGCCGCCTTTAAAACTCAGGAATACTGGACGATTGAGGCGGAATTTAATAAGACGGGAAATAATTTTCCAGCTGTCCTAACGGCCACGCCCGAAAAAAAACTGGAAAAATTTGATATCACGGACGCGGCGGCGGCCCAAAAAATAGCCGAGGCTTTAAAGGGCCAAAACTTTGTTGTTAGCCAAGTTGAAGAAAAAGAAACGGAGAGAAAACCGTTACCGCCGTTCACCACCTCCACTCTGCAGCAGCAGGCCAACCAACGGCTGGGCTTTTCCGCCAAACAAACCATGATGCTGGCTCAGCAACTTTATGAAGGCGTGGATCTCGGAGACCAAGGCTCAGTTGGCTTAATCACCTACATGAGAACAGACTCGGTTAACCTGGCCGATAAATTTCTAAACGAGGCGCAAGAAACCCTGACCCGAATGTTCGGCCGGGAATACGTTAAAACCACCACATACCAAACCAAATCAAAACTGGCGCAAGAAGCCCATGAAGCGATCAGGCCCACGGAGGCCGAACGCGCGCCGGAGAACGTCAGGCCATATTTGGAGGCACGCCAGTTCAGGCTTTATGATCTTATTTGGCGGCGGGCCTTGGCTTCGCAAATGGCGCCGGCCAAATTTAAAAACACCAAAGCGGACATTTTAAGCGATAACCAATATATTTTCCGCGCCAGCGGTTCGGTAATTATGTTTGCCGGCTACCTTAAATTAATGCCCAACGGCAACGGCAAAGAAATTCTGCCTGAATTAAACCGGCACGATAAATTAAACATCAATAAAATTGAACCGATCCAGCACTTTACCGAACCGCCTCCCCGGTACACCGAAGCCGCCTTGATTAAAGCCCTGGAAGAGCTGGGCATAGGCCGGCCGTCAACTTACGCCCCGACTATCGCCACCATTCAAAGCCGCAAATACGTTGAGCGCGAAGAAAAAAAATTAAAGCCCACGGAAATAGGCACGGTGGTGACCAATCTGCTGGTTGAACACTTCCCCAAAATCGTTGATTATAAATTCACCGCCCGCCTGGAGGATAATCTGGACGAGATCGCCCAGGGCGAAAAGGATTGGACGCCGATCATCAAAGATTTTTATCAGCCTTTTAAAAAAAACCTTATGAAAAAAGAAAAAGAGGTTTCTAAAAAAGAACTGACCGAAGAGGCCACCGATGAAGTTTGCCAAAAATGCCAAAGCCCGATGGTCATTAAATTGGGACGTTTCGGTAAATTTATGGCCTGTAGCAATTTCCCCGACTGCCGCAACACCAAACCAATCAACGAAAACGGTGAAATTGAGGCCGAGGAAAAAGTTGAGGAAAAGTGCCCCAAGTGTGGCAAGCCGATGGTGATTAAACACGGCCGGTTCGGCAAATTCCTGGGTTGTTCCGGCTACCCGGAATGCAAATCGATAAAAAACCTAGAACAATCCACCGGTGTTCAATGCCCCGAATGCGGTAAAGGCGATATCGTAGCCAAAAAAAGCCGACGGGGAAAAACTTTTTATGCCTGTAATCAATATCCCGACTGCAAATTTGCGCTCTGGTCCAAACCGACCGGCGATAAATGCCCTGATTGCGGTTCATTGCTGGTTTTTGCAACCAAAAACTCTGTTAACTGCTCCAATAAAGAATGCAAGTATAAAAATTAAAACTCAATTGGCTCAAACTAAATTGAGGCGGCTGACTGAAGCGCCTCAATTTTTTAATTTACGGTCATTGACTTTATTTCTTCGCGGTTTTAAGCTAAACTATTAAATATATGCTAAACGTTGAAGATATTATTGATAAAGTCAAAGAGTACAGCCCCCAGGCCGAAATCGGGCCTATCAGGGAGGCTTATGAATTTGCCGCCATGGCCCACTCGGGCGTTAAAAGATTATCCGGCGAAGACTATATTCAGCACAGCCTGGCCACGGCTTATAATCTGGCTAAAATGCATATGGATGTGCCATCCATCGTCGCCGGTTTGCTCCACGATGTTCCGGAAGATACCAATTATTCTTTAGACGGTGTCAGAAAAAGATTCGGCAAAGAAATCGTTAACCTGGTTGAAGGCGTTACCAAGCTCGGTACTCTCAAATACCGCGGCATGGAGCGCTACGCCGAGAATTTAAGAAAAATGTTTTTGGCCATGTCGGATGACATCAGGGTGATTATTATTAAATTTGCGGACCGCATCCATAACCTGGAAACTTTGGAATACCTCAGACCCGATAAAAGAAAAAGGATCGCTTTGGAAACCATGGAAATTTACGCGCCGATTGCCAACCGGCTGGGCATGGGCGAAATGAAAGGCGCCCTGGAAGATCTGTCCTTTGCTTATGTTTATCCCAAAGAATATGTCTGGATTAAAAGTGTAGCTGAATCAAAATTAAAAGAAGAAAAAAAAATTATTGATAAAATAAAAAAAATAATTCAAAAAGAACTTCAAGAAAATGATATTAAATATATTTCCATTCATGGCCGGGTCAAGCATTTAACCTCTCTCTATAAAAAAATAATCGCCCGGGATCGCGATATCAATAAAATTTACGATTTAATCGCCCTGAGGGTGATAGTTAACTCCGTTGCCGATTGTTACACGGTCCTCGGCCTGATCCATAAAAAATGGAAACCCCTAAAGGGCAGGATCAAAGACTACATCGCTCAACCCAAGCCTAACGGTTATCAATCTTTGCATACAACGGTTTTTGCGGAAAGAGGCAAAATCATAGAATTTCAAATCCGCACCAAAGAAATGCATGATTTGGCGGAATTTGGAGTCGCCGCCCATTGGCACTATAAAGACGCTCAAGGCAAAACCATCACCCGCAAAACCGCCGACTGGATTAACAAACTCCTGGAAATCCAAAAAAAATTTCAGGATAACAAAAAATATTTAAGCGAACTCAAGTTTGAAATATTTCAAAACAGAATTTTTGTTTTTACTCCCAAAGGTGACGTTATAGATTTGCCTGAATATTCAACGCCCATTGATTTTGCTTACCACATCCACACCGATATCGGCAATAAATGTTCAGGCGTTCTGATTAATGAAGAAATCGCCACCCTGGACACGCCCCTAAAAAGCGGCGACGTGGTAGAAATACTGACCGATAAAAACAGGCGCAAACCAAATCAAGACTGGCTGAGTTTTGTTAAAACCAATGCGGCTAAAGAAAAAATAAAACAAGAGTTAAAAAAAGAAGAGGAAGCCAGTAGGCTCAACCTCTTAAACCGTAAAAAACACTGATCGGCTAAGGGGCAATTTTGTCCGTTAGATGATTTAGTTCCTCGGCCGAATAAAATTCTATGTTAATCTGGCCACGGTCATTTTTTTTAATTATACTGACTTTAGTGCCTAAGGCCTGGCGTAAACGATCTTCCTGCGCCTGAGTTTCCACATCATGAGTCAAGACCCGTTGGTAGCTTTTAACCCGAACTCTCTTCAGTTCATGCTCGGTGGCCCTGACGCTTAAAGTTGAATCAATAATTTTCTTAAATAACCTTAAACGCGCCTGATTAGTTTCCTGAGACAGAATGACTTTAGCGTGGCCGGAGGTAATCTGACGGCTGATTAGGGCCTGCTGAATTTCCACAGGCAAATCCAAAAGCCGCAAAGAATTGGCGATGGTCGCCCGCTTTTTACCCATCCTTTGCCCCACTTCTTCCTGGGTTAAGCTGAATTCATCAATAAGCTTATGATAAGCCAGGGCTTCTTCAATCGGATTAAGATTTTGGCGCTGGATATTTTCCACCAAAGCCAGCTCCAATTTTTCTATGGCCTGAGCGCTCCTGACAATCACCGGCGCAGTTGGTAATCCCAGGATTTGCGCGGACTTGAGGCGCCGCTCACCCGCGATCAGCTGATAACCGGTGGCGGTTTTGGTCACAATTAAAGGCTGAATAATGCCGTGTTTTTTAATAGACTCAATCAAATCCTCCAATTCCTCATGATCAAAATTATCCCTGGGTTGAAAAGGATTCCTCTCAATCTTCTCCAGAGGAGCCTGGATAACTTTTTCGGCGCTGACATCGCCGCTAAAAATTTCGGCGGCCGGCTGATTTTGCGACGAGAGATTGGGAATTAACGATCCCAAGCCCCTGCCTAAAACTCCTTTGTCCATATAAAAAACGTTAATAATCAATAGTTAATGAATTACCCTGCGGCAAGACCGCAGGGTATCGGCAGAAAGGTATGACCCTAAAGCTATATCAGCCTTAGTTGTGCCTCTGCCGGCGTCTGGCCT
>LCKE01000047.1:0-8157 GCA_001001205.1 Parcubacteria group bacterium GW2011_GWF2_45_11
CGCTTGACAGATTAGCTGCGGCTTTGTTAAACTAATAGTAATTATTACTGATAAATGGCTAACTGGCCGTTGGTAATCATTCATTATTAATCATGTATCCATTATGAAATACGAACTGTCCAAGTTAAATTATCCATATAACGCTTTGGAGCCGTATATTGACGCTCAAACCATGGAGATCCATCACCTGAAGCACCATCAGGCTTATACCGATAAAATGAACGCCGTTTTGGAAAAATATCCCGATCTGACGGCCGAGCCGGAAACCCTGATGTCTCAGCTCGGCAGTCTGGGCATGTCGGAAACGGATCAGTCTATTTTTAAAAACCACGGCGGCGGTTATATAAATCATAAGCTTTTTTGGGAACTGTTGGATCCGGCCAGCCAAAAGGATGAACAATTGTCCGCTGAAATCAAGGCGACCTTTAGCTCAATTGCGGAGTTTAAGGAAAAATTCACTCAGGCGGCCGTCAATCAGTTTGGCAGCGGCTGGGCCTGGTTAGTCAGAAATTCCGCTAAAAAATTAGAAATTTATTCCACGCCCAACCAGGATTCTCCCTGGCTTAAAGGCCATCAGCCTCTGATTTGCTTGGACGTTTGGGAGCACGCCTATTACTTAAAATATCAGAATAAGCGGGCCGAATACGCCGCCAACTGGTGGCCGCTTTTAAAAATTATTTAAACAAACCTCCCGTTTCAGACGTCATATGCTTATCTGAACAAAAGTCCGATATTTCGGTCTTTTGTTGTTTTTTAGCCGGTTGGCAAGTCCAATCGACAACGGTTCAAGCTTTGTGCTAAAATTCAGATGTTCTTTATCCGTCCTTTTCCCGGAGGGCACTGAACCGCGCGCCAGCGCTGGTTTTGTTGGGCTTATCAAATTAAACATAGATTTTATGAAAATAGAAAAAATCTCCGCTTATGAAATTTTAGACAGCCGCGGCCGTCCTACCCTGACCGCCGTCACCACTTTAAGCGGCGGCTTTTGCGGCGAGGCCAGCGTGCCCTCGGGCGTTTCCACCGGCTCTCACGAGGCCATTGAGCTGAGGGACGGCGATGATCAGCGGTATAACGGTTTAGGCGTGCTTAAGGCTTTGGCCAACGTCAGGACTAAAATAGCGCCTGTCTTAATCGGGCAAGACGCCGCCGACCAAAGAAAGATTGATAGTCTGATGATTGAGCTAGACGGCACTGACAACAAGGCCAATTTGGGCGCTAACGCGATTTTAGCCGTGTCTTTAAGCGCGGCCAGAGCCCAGGCCTTGGCCGAGGGTCAGCCATTGTATCGGTATTTAAGCAAATTCAATCCTGACTTTCGGGGTCAGTATTTGTTGCCGATACCCATGATGAACATTATGAACGGCGGACAGCACGCCAACTGGGCCACGGACATTCAGGAATACATGATTATGCCGCTTGGCGCTAAAACCATGGCCGAGGCGGTGAGGATGTGCGCCGAGGTTTATTTTCAGCTGAAGAAAGTCTTAAAGTCCAAAAATTATTCTCTGGGCATAGGGGATGAAGGCGGTTTCGCGCCAGCCGTGGCTTCCAATGCCGAGCCCTTTGAGTTGATTTTAGAAGCCGTGGACCGTGCCGGTTATCAGGCTGGCCGTGATATATTTTTAAGTATAGACGCCGCCGCTTCGGAATTTTACCGCGAGGGGCGTTACCAGCTTAACAAGGAGGGGCTTGAGGCGGACAGCCAAAAGCTGGCTGATTTTTATCGGGCGTTGCTGGATAAATATCCGATCGTTTCCGTGGAAGATATTTTCAGCGAAGACGATTGGTCCGGTTTCAAATCTTTTACGGCGGCTTTGGGGAATCGTTTGCAGATTGTGGGGGACGATATTTATGTGACCAATCATCAGCGTTTGCAGACCGGCCTTAAGGAAAAAACCACCAATTCCATTTTAATCAAACTGAATCAGATCGGCACTTTAACTGAAACGATTGACGTTATGCTCTTGGCCAAAAAGCATAATTGGACTAACATCGTTTCCCATCGGAGCGGCGAAACCACGGATGATTTTATCGCCGACTTGGCGGTGGCCTTGGGCGCCGGCCAGATTAAAACCGGCGCGCCTTGCCGGGGGGAGCGGACGGTCAAATATAACCGGTTAATGAGAATTGAGCAGACGGAGTTAAACCAGGCGGCTTATGCCAGTTTCCCCTTTCATTTATGAAAAAGCATTCCATTATTTTGGTGATTTGCGACGGTCTGGGCCAGCGTGAGGATAAAGAACATAACGCGATCGCCGCGGCGCAAACCCCCCATTTGAATTATTTGGAAAAAAATTTTCCTTACGCTTTACTGGCGGCCAGCGGCGAAGCCATCGGCTTGCCGCCGGGGCAAATGGGCACCAGCGAGGCCAATCATTTGGTCATCGGCTCCGGCCGGATTATCTACCAGAATTTACTTAAAATAAATGACGCCATTCAGAGCGGGGCTTTGGCCAATAATCAGGCTATTCTGGAAGCCTGCGCTCACGTAAAAAAATATCAGAGCGTCTTGCACATCAAAGGCATTGTTAGTCCGGGCGGGGTTCACGGACATCTGGATCATTTAAAGTTTTTGGTTGAGCTGGCTAAGGAGCAGCAGGTGCCGCGGGTCCTGTTGCATCTTTTTACCGACGGCCGCGATGTGGCGCCTAAGACCGCTTTGGCTTTTATTGAAGATTTGGAAAATCATCTGACAAAACTGGGTTTAGGCAAAATCGCCAGCCTTGGCGGGCGTTATTGGGGCATGGACCGAGACGGCAATTTTGACCGGATTGAAAAACATTTCAGAGTTTTGACTTCCACCTCGGGGCCTAAGTTTAAAACCGCCCGGGAAGCCATTTTTAAGGCGTATGAACAAAATACCACCGATGAGTTTATTGAGCCGGCTTTGATAGAAATAGGGCCGGGCGAGTGGGGTTGCGTCCAGTCCAACGACGCCGTGATTTTTGCAAATTTCCGTTCCGACCGCGCCAAACAAATGGCTCACCGGTTTATTAAAGAAAATATCCCCAATTTGCATTATGTGTCTATGACCAAGTACGACGACGACCTTGATGTGAGGGTAGCCCTGCCTCCGGAAGAAATCGAGCAGACCCTTTCCGAAGTTTTAAGCGTCCAGGGATATAAGCAGTTAAGATTAACCGAAACGGAAAAATTTACTCATCTGACCTTTTTCTTTAACGCCCAAAGGTACAAGCCGGAGCCGGGTGAAGACAGGATTATGATTCCCAGCGACAAGGACGTTAAAACTTACGACGAAAGGCCGCAGATGAAGGCTTTGGACATCGCCGCCAAGCTGGCGGATATTTTGCCTCAAAAAAAATACGATTTTATCGCTATCAATTTAGTCAATTGCGATATGGTCGGCCATACCGGCAATTTCCCGGCCATTATTGAAGCGGTCCAGACTGTGGATCAGGCCCTGGACCTGATCGTTAAGGCCGCCCGGGAGAACGGGGCCGAAGTCATTATTACCGCCGACCACGGCAACGCCGAACAGACTTTTGATCTTCAGCTCAACCAGCCCTGGACCGCGCATACTTTAAATCCGGTGCCTTTTATTTTAGTCTCGGAAAGATATAAAAAGCTGAATCGGACGGAGGGTTTGTTAAGCGACGTGGCGCCGACAATTTTAAAAATGTTTGCTTTACCCGTCCCCAGGGAAATGACCGGCCAGCCTTTGGTTTAGTGTTATGGGTGGATTGAGATAAGAGTTACGTGGTGATTAGATGATCGGGTTAAGTGTTAAGCGTAATGTTTGCCATTTAGATCGAGAGAGAGCCTAATGGCGAATGAGCGCTTGCCTGTGGCGAAGCTGTTGTTTCGCTACCTCAAAGGCAGGGAGAAATCCCTTGATCATGCTTTCACTTCACCATACCTGCCCGGCTTGTTGTTGTGGCGAGCTGGCGCGTTACGGATTCCGACGGCTGTTTAATCTTTAGCCACTGTTAGCCCATGGACTGTTTTGGCTCCGGCGGTTTTTATTAATTTGGCGATTTCTTCCAAAGTGGCGCCGGTCGTCACCACATCATCAATCAGGATGATGTTTTTGTTTCTGACGGCTTCCGGCAAATTAAGCGTAAAAGCGTTATTAATGTTCAGCCGCCTTTGTTTTTGGTTAAGGCCCACCTGATGGGGGGTGTTCCGGGACCGGCTGACAATCTCAGCTGACAGCGGCAAATTAAAATGCTCGGCAAATATTTTCGCCAAAAGGTAAGATTGGTTAAAGCCGCGCTCCAGCAATCTTTTTTTGTTTAAAGGCACGGGGATGACTAAAGAGTTTTTGAGATCAAAGTCTATTTTTTTAACAAAATCAATCAGCAGTCCGGCCAAAGGTTCGGCCAGCGCTTGAATAAAGCGAAACTTAAAATAATGTATGGTTTGGGCGATTAAGTTTTCATGATAATTGGTCGCCGTTAGCACGCCGTCCAGATGGGTCAGGGGATGGTCAAAAGGCGCCAGCGTCGGCTGAACAAGGATTTTTTTTAAACAATTATCGCAAAGATAGTAATTTTCCCGGCCGCAGTTAAGGCACTCAACCGGGAAAATCAGTTTGAGGATTGAATTAATGAATTTTTTGACGGTGGTCATATTGGATTGATGAGGGATGAATGATTAGCGATGAATTATGATTTAACGTATTTTTTAGATCAATAATCTAACATTATATTATTGGTTACGACTATTAAACAAAAACAGAGCCCGATGTCTCTAGGCATCATTGACCCTGTTTTAAGTATTTAAAGGCTAATTTATCAGACAAAGACAATTTTATCTTTCTCTTGTTTGGCGTTCACGGTTTTTTTATCTTTGAATTTATCAGCTAAGAGATTTTGGGCCAGGGGTGATTCCAGCAATTCCTGGACGGCTTTACGGATGCCCCGGGCGCCTTGATCGGGATCATAGCCTTTTTCCGCGATTAATTTATAAACTTCATTCTTAAGCTTTAGTTCAAAACCTTGCGCCTTGAGCCGTTCAACCAGTTGCTGAATTTGCAGTTTGGCGATTTCCAAAGCGGCCTTTTGATTTAAGGGTTTAAAAACGATCACTTTATCAAGGCGGTTCAGGAATTCCGGCCTAAAAGTGTCTTGCAGGCCTTGAGTAATTTTAGACATCAGCCTGGCAAATTGTTCATCCAATTTTTTTTGTTGGTTTTTATCGGCGATTTCAAAACCCCAAGAAGCCTGCTGGTTGAACTCTTTCAGCCCGATATTGGACGTCATGATAATGATGGTGTTTTTAAAATTGATTTGTTTGCCGGTGGCGTCGGTCAGCAGGCCGTCATCCAGCACAGGCAGGAGCAGATCAAAAACATCAGGGTGGGCTTTTTCTATTTCATCAAACAGCACCACGCTGTAAGGGCGCCTTCTGATGGCGTCGGTCAGTTTGCCTTGCTCTTTGTAACCGACGTAGCCGGCCGGCGCGCCGATGAGTTTGGAGATGTTAAAGCTTTCGGAAAATTCCGACATGTCTATCCTGACCAGGGCGTTTTCGTCTTCAAATATTTCTCTGGCCAAGACTTTGGCCGTTTCGGTTTTGCCCACGCCGGAAGGGCCTAAAAAGATAAAGGAGGCAATGGGTTTTTTGGGGTCGGAGATGCCCGCTCGGGAACGGCGAATGCTTTCCGCCAGTTCGGTTATGGCTTCGTCTTGTCCGATAATGAATTGTTTTAAAAGGCTTTCCAGCCTAAGGAGTTTTTGCTTTTCTTCCACGATCATTTCCGTAACCGGAATTTTAGTCATCCGCGCCAGCACCAGGGCAACGTCGCGGCGGGTGATGGTGCCTAAAATCTTTTTTTGTTCAATCAGTTCCTGCCGTTTGAGATCGTCCAGCTTTTTTAAAATATCGTCTTCCTGGGCTTTGTATTTTAAAGCCTCATCAAATTTTTCCGACAAAATAAACTGTTCTTTTTGGTTTTGCAGTTTGTCCAGTTCAATTTCCAGCTGTTTCATGGCTTTGGCCAGGCCGTTTTTGGTGGTTTCAACTTTGATTTTTGCCGCCGCCTCATCAATCAGGTCAATCGCCTTATCCGGCAGATATCTGTCAGGCAGGTATCTGACCGAAAGTTCCACCGCCGCCTTAATGGCTTCGGGGGAAATTTTAACCTGGTGGTATTTTTCGTAATTTTTTTTAACGCCTTCAATTATTTTGATCGTTTCGGCGGGGGTGGATTCCTGAACCATAACCGGTTGGAAGCGCCGCTCAAAAGCGGCATCCGATTCAATGTGTTTTTTGTATTCTTCCAGGGTGGTGGCGCCGATCATCCTAAGATTGCCCCTGGCTAGCTCCGGTTTAAACAGGTTGGCGGCATCCAGCGAGCCGGATGAAGCGCCGGCCCCCACCACGGTATGTAGCTCATCAATAAATAAAATAATATCAGGGTCGGCTTTAACTTCTTCAATAACCTGTTTTAAGCGGTTTTCAAACTCGCCGCGATAAATGGTGCCGGCAATGGTCGCTCCTAAATCCAAATTAAGAATTCTTTTATTGATCAAAACGTCCGGCACCTTATTTTCGGAGATCCGCTTGGCCAGGCCTTCAACAATGGCCGTTTTGCCCGTACCCGGGTTGCCCAAAAGAATGGGATTGTTTTTGGTCCGCCGGGAAAGGATTTGGATGACCCGGTCTATTTCTTCATCGCGGCCGATGACCGGATCAATATTCGCCTGGAGTTTGGGATCGGTTAGGTCCACGGCAAACAGGCCCAAAGCGGAGTCTTTTAAGGCGCCTGGCATATCCGTTAAGACTTTTTCCAGTTCCGGGTCCGGCGCCAACGGGCCGTTTAGGGCTAAATCGGAGAATTTGGAGGTGCTTTTTAAAATGGTTTTTAGGTGGTTTTGCAGGCCCGGCAGTGAAACTTCGTTGCGCTCCAAAAAATTCAGCAATAAATCGTTTTTGCCGTTTATTAAGCTTAACAAGAGATGTTCGGTGCCGATGTACTGATGGCGGTATTCAAAAGCGATTTTAACCGAGCGTTCAATGATTTTTTGAGATTCGGGCGAAAGGATGGGCTGGGCGGAGGTGGTGGTTTGCAAACGGCTCTGGGAGTTGTTTAAAATTTCCAAAACCTGCCTGACTTTATCCGGCGCCAGCTGGTGTTTATGCAAAATTTCGGCGCCGATGCTGCCTTTTTCGTTAGCCAGGCAATAAAGCAAATGTAAAGGTTCCACCTGCTGGTGATGCAATGAAGCGGCCACGTCTTGAGCCAAAGTTAAAACGCGCTTGTAATGCCTGGTGAATTTGTTGAAAATGTTTAGATCCATAATTGGCGTATGCCTTACCCCCCTTATAAGCTAAATAAATCCTTGAGGAGTGCGGGATAAATTGTAAAAAAAAAGACCCTGATTGTCAAGTGTCGTCGGGACAGTGTCGTCGTGAAACGGTAATCTCATAAAGGCGTATCGTTTATAGCGAATCCCGCATCATTCTATTGCTAATATATTACGATATAAGTTCCACGCTACGCCTTACACGATTTACGCCATTTGCCTGAGCCTGGCGATTCTGTCTTGAATGGGCGGGTGGGTAGAGAGCAGTGCGGAAATTTTTTTGTTAAGGCCGTTAAAAGGATTGGCGATGTAAAGATGGGCGGTGGCGTGATTGGCTCTTGGCATCGGCTGGTTATAGCGGTTGATTTTTTCCAAAGCTTGAGCCAGCCCGTCGGGATACCTGGTTAAAAGCACTCCGGAAGCGTCGGCTAAGTATTCCCGTTTGCGGGAAACGGCCAGTTGAATCAAGGTGGCAAAGACAGGGGAGAGAATCGCCAGCACCAGCCCGACAATCATTAAAACGGCGCCTAACTGGCCGGCGTTGTGATCATTCCTTTTGCCGCCCAAGAAAAAATGCGCCCTGAGAAAAAAATCAGTCATCAAAGTAATAATGCCCACGCAAATAATCACAATGGTCATCACTCGGATGTCGTAGTTTTTAATATGCGAAAGTTCGTGGGCGATTACGCCTTCCAATTCTTCATTTTCCAGTTTTTCCAGGGCGCCGGTGGTAATGGCGATGGAGGCGGTTTTAGGATTGCGGCCGGTGGCAAAGGCGTTGATATTGGGATCGCTGATCAAATGAATTTTTGGCAGAGGCAAACCGGCGGTCAGGCAGAGGTTTTCCACCAGGCGGTAAACGTAAGGGTTATCCGCTTTATCAATTTTT
>LCKE01000047.1:8215-13333 GCA_001001205.1 Parcubacteria group bacterium GW2011_GWF2_45_11
CGTAGCCGAAGTCGTAAGCTTCGCCAAAGATCCAGCCTAACATAACGATGACCACAAAAAATACCGTCATGAGCAGCCAGGTTTTGCGTTTGTTGGAATCAATTTGGTTATACATATCTACGAATGCTACGAATTACGAATCATCTTACGAATATACGAATGTTAAATTAAAGGATTCGTATATTCGCATCGATTCGTAATTCGTATTGATTAGTATAGGTTAATTATTCTTTTGTATCTTACCCCTTTATTGGTGAAGTTAGCCAGAATTCCCGATTTTAAGTTTGTTGCCTTTAGATAAGCGTAAACTTGTCCAATGTTTTGTCTTGAAAAATAATTTCCTCTTTTTATTTCAAGTATTATTTTATCTTCAATCAGAAAGTCTAAATAATAATAACCAATTTTAGTTCTTTTAAATGCCAGGGGGATTTTTACTTGTTCTTTAAATTTTATCTTATTTTTATTTTTATAAAAAACCGAGGCAATCGCCCTTTGATAGTATTTTTCTTGATATCCAAATCCTAATTCATTGTAGACATCAAATAAAATTCCAATAATTTTAAAACTAAAATCGGGGTAAATTAAATCGCTTTTCATGTATTTATTTTAGATGGTTAATTATCTATTACGAATGTACGAATACTACGAATTACGAATAATCTTACGAATACTACGAATTACGAATAATCTTACGAATATACGAATGTTAAATTCAAATATTCGTATATTCGCACCGATTCGTAATTCGTATTGATTAGTATATTCGCAGTTATTTAAACTCAACCTTAACTGCTTCTCTTTCTTTTGGTTCTTCAATTTCAAAAAAATCTCGCTGGCTGAATTTAAGCGCGCCGGCGATTAAATTATTGGGGAAGATTTGGATTTTGGTGTTAAAATCCCGGACGTTGCCGTTATAGAATCTTCTGGCCGCCTGAATTTTATTTTCCGTGTCCGCGAGTTCATCCTGGAGCTTGGCAAAGTTTTGGGAAGCTTTGAGGTCGGGGTAATTTTCGGCTACGGCAAAGAGCGATTTTAAGGCGCTGCTAAGCATGTTTTCCGCCTGGCCTTTTGCTTCTGTGCCGCTGGCCTGCATGGCCTGAGTTCTGGCTTTGGTGACATTTTCTAAAAGCTGGCGTTCGTGCAAGGCGTAGCCTTGAACGGTTTCCACCAAGTTGGGGATTAAGTCGTAGCGGCGCTTTAATTGAACGTCAATATCGCTCCAGGCTTCGTCGGCGCGGTTTTTTAACCTGATCAGGCCGTTATAAATGCCGATCAGCCAAAGAATGGCTACCGCCAGAATGGCGATAATGACATAAATCCAAGTCGTCATAATATTTTTTGTTAGTTAATGAATAATTAAGCCCACGCTTTTAAGGTAGCTTGGGTAGTTCTGGCAATTGGTTATTAGTTGATTTTTGAGAAATTTGTGGCAATTGCGGCAGTGGCGGTTTTGTATTTTTTTCCGGCGCAGACGTGATGATTTCGGCGTCAGGCTTGACGTTGGCTGTTCGTTGGACGCCTTCGTCTATGCCGGTAAAATAGCCGATCAGCCAGACCGCGATAATAACGGCTAAAATAGCCAGCCAGTTTAATAGTGTTTTATTGCTGATTTTGGCGTTAATTTTTTGATTTGGTGATTGGACCATAAATATTGTTATTTAACTCAATTTATTATACAATTATATATATTGATAGTCAAAATGCGCCATCCAGTTCGTATCGCCAATCGCGTAGCCTCGCATTAATTATCATCTTACCCATTTTTCATAATTAATAAAAATATGAATTTTTTGATAAAATATAGTCCAGGTAGAATTTTAGGACTTTTTCTTTTAATTTCCGTTTTAAGCTTAAGCAACGGCCCGGCTGTTTTAGCGGTTTGGCAGGAGCCGACGCAGGATCCGCCAGGCGGCAACCGTCCGGTACCGCTTGACGTCAGCGCGACTGCCCAGACTAAGGCGGGCGGCTTGACTATCCAGGGTGCGGCTGCTTTTACCGGCGGCGTGACCGCCGATAGCCTAGCGGTCACCAATGCCCACGAAGCCATTTCGGCCGTTACCACCGGCGCGAGCGGCGTAACTGATTTCGCCGTTCATGGCACCGCCTTAAACGGCGGCTGGGCCGGTTATTTTCAGGGCCCGGTCTTGGTGACTGGCTCTTTACAGGTGGGCACCGGCAGTAGCCAGCTGTGTTTGAACAGTGCTTTGGCGGAGGACTGTATCAGTGACTGGTCAGACGTCCAGGGCAACAATTATTGGCTGTTAACCGGCAATAATAATCTTTACCCGGTTAATCCGGCCACCACCAAGATTGGCATTGGCGTTGCCGGCGAACCCCTGGCGCCTTTGCATATCAAAGCCGATCCGGTGGCCAACCGCGGTCAATTGGAACTGGAAGGTTACAGCGGCGGTCTGGAGCTGATTTCTTTTTATGACGACCCCAATGGTTATATGGGCTATATTTCCGTGCAAAAATCCCAGCCGCTAAAAATTCAGAATCAGCAAAACGGCGTTTACGGGCCGATCAGCTTAAATCCCGCTGGCGGCAACGTGGGCATTCATAATGATGCTCCCGGTTATCCTTTGGATGTGATTGATGATAACAGCACGGCCATTGTTAATCTAAATAATACTAATCCTAAATTATGGACTGGTTTTAGAATAGCCATTGACGGCGTTGAGCAAAGGTTTATCGGGCTTAATAACACTGATAGCGTCTTGCGTTTCCGGCGCAACGGAACGACCGACGACCTGGTTATTAATACTAACGGTTACGTCGGAGTCGGCACTGTCAGTCCTCTTGGCAAATTGTCAGTTGAAGGCAGTATTTTTTCCCGAACGGGCCTAACCGATAATCTAGTGGCTGATCCCCAGTTCAGCCAGGCCGGAACTTATTGGTCCAATTCAGCCAACTGGCTTGAGGAAACAGCGGTTTTAGATAACGGCGATATCGTCAACTCCGCTAAAGTTACCACCAGCGGCAATGTTGTGGTGGTTTCTGATTTTGTGCCGGTGGATCCTTATAAAACCTACCGTTTTTCCATTTGGATAAAGTCGGATAACGCTACCGCGGGCGCCAGATATTTTGGCCTTTACTCTTATAATGAAAACAAACAAGCGATGAATGTTTTTAGGGTAGACGGCGCCAGTACGGGCAATCCTTATTTTTGGAGCGGCGGTTTAATTTTAAATACTTGGCGTCAAGTTACGGGCTACGTTTTGCCATGCAACAGCGGTAGCGGCTGGATTAATCCTGCGGATACCACTAACGTTAATTATAGAATGGACTGTCAGGCCAGATATTTAAGATTAAGATTCCTGAATTATGGCAACGCTGGCACCACGGTCACTAATTGGTTTGCTTTGCCGGCAGTGGAGGAGGTCCAGTCTTCGGCCGTGGCTTTTTCTAAAAATTATTCCGACTATATTATCAATCCGGCCGGCAATGTCGGTATTAATACTATTGCTCCCAATAAGCTGTTGGAGATTGCCGACAATGAATTAACGGTTAACGTGCCTACTGTCAGAATAACCAATGCGGCTTATTATGGAGGCTATAGCGTGCCGTTAAACGAGCCTCACGGGGCCTTGGAATTTTACAGTACTTATACCGGCGGTAATTACCCGGCAGTCACGGCCGCTATTAAGGCCATAAACGAATCTAATTCCGGTATTGAGCATGGCTTGGGATTTTTTGTTAATAATAATTCAGCCGATCCAACGGAAGTAGTAAGAATTAATGAAAACGGCACGGTCGGCATTAATAATATTACCCCGGACGACAGTTATAAATTAGACGTTAACGGCTCAGTTAATTCTACAGGCGGCTACTGTATTAATGGCGATTGCTTAACGGATTGGGCTGATGTTCAGGGAGATAATTTATGGACCGATGCCGGTACCTATATTAGGCCTTCGGCTACCGCCAATCTTCAGATTGATGAAACTAGCGGCGAGCTTCAAGCAATTAACGCCAATGTGGTGATTAACGGCGGACATTTGGATTTGGAAAATTTTGGGTTAATCCGCTACAGTTCCGAAAATGAATCGCCGCCTGTTTTGATTGCCGACCAGTTAATGGTTGGGCGTAAATATTGCGCTACGGCCGGAGCTTTTTGCGATCCGCCAGCCCAGGAACTGGGAGTGGATTTGCAAAACAGCGAGAATTTGATTTTCGGCCGTGTTAGGCAAACCACTACCGGCAATAACGATGCCACCCAAAATTTATTAAGACTGCAAAGGGGCGATGGATCTGATTCGGTGATTGATAAATTAACCGTTGGTGTCAACGGCCATACCATGATAAATGTTTTGGATAACACTAACGCTTGGGCGATGCCTGCTACTGTGGGAAACCCGGGTTTAAAAGTGTTGCATAGTCAAGGCAGTGACGCGGCCATTTACGCCCACGGCTCTTTATATGGCCTTTATGCTGTTTCTGCCGGCAGTCCTGATAGCGGTTACGCCATTGTTGGCCATACCCCCTCTTTCAGTGACAATTTATTTTTGTTAAAAAGTGGAACGGGCGAAGGTAGTGATGTTTTTAAGGTGTTATATTCGGGCGACACTTTGGATCAAGGGGCCTTGGTCGTGGGAAGTTTAAATGATGATTTTGTTGATGAGAATCTTTTGACCGTGGCCGGTACCGGTGATGATAGAAATTTATTAAATTTGAAAAATTACTATTTTGACGGCAATGACTATGTTTATACTGACCGTTTTACAGTCAGCGAGTCTGGCGATTTATCTATGGGTGGCGGTTATTTTAATTTTTCACATACAGGCGCGGCTTTTATTAATGGTAACCACAACGTACAAGTAAGAGTTGATACTGAAATATTAATAATGGCGACAATTATTCAATATTTCGGGTTGATGAATCCGGGAATATTTCTAATCCTAATGTTAACGGCTCGGTCACTATTGATGATTCTTTAGTTGTGACCGGCGCAATTTCCGACAGCAATAGTGATGTCGTGATTGATGATGGTTTGGAAGTTGATGGCGATTTATCTATGGGTGGCGATTTATCTATGGGTGGCGGTTATTTTAATTTTTCACATACAGGCGCGGCTTTTATTAATGGTAACCACAACGTACAAGTAAGAGTTGATACTGA
>LCKE01000048.1 GCA_001001205.1 Parcubacteria group bacterium GW2011_GWF2_45_11
AAAACTATTAAAACTCTTGCAAAATCAATATAACTGTGATATTATTGGCGGTGTTAATTTACACCAATTTTATAACCCCGAGGTTATAAAATCTGAGTTTATTTCATCAGCCAACATCCGCGCATAGCTCAGCTTGGTAGAGCAGTTGCCTTTTAAGCAAACGGTCGCAGGTTCGAGTCCTGCTGCGCGGACCATAAACCACTCGCCAGTCTAACTGGCTCGGGTTTATGGCTCCGCCACTTAAATCATCGCCGCTCAGCGATTTTTTTTATTACCCCGCTGGCATCACGCTAAATCTCTGATTCCCGCTACGCGCCGCGCGGCGTGGACCAAGCCAAGCTAAAAAATGTGTGCATTAAAGGGTGGAAAATTTGTTTAAAAAGACAAGTTGTAGCCGGCTGAAATTTCTGCTAAGATAGCTGCACCATGTCAGAAAATTTAAATAAAATACCTCCGCAAAATCTAGAAGCTGAGCAGTCCGTTTTGGGCTGTCTTTTGATTGATAAGGAATCGATCACCAAAACGGCCGACGTTATAAATTCGGAGGATTTTTATAAAGAAGCCCACCAGCTGATTTTTGAAGCCATGCTGGAATTATACGAAAAAAGGGAACCAATCGACCTTTTGTCGCTCTCCAACAGGTTGCGCGAAAAAAATCAGCTGGAAACCGTCGGTGGCCAATCATATATCGCCTCGCTGGCGAACGCCGTGCCAACGGCCAGCAATGTGGTAACTTACGCCACCATCATCCAAAAAAAAGCCACCTTAAGGCGGCTGGGCAAAGCCAGCTCGGATATCGCCGCCTTATCATACAATGAAAGCGATGACGTTGATGAAATTTTGGACAAAGCCGAACAGAAACTTTTTCGGATATCGCAAAAATACCTCAAACAAAATTTTATCCCCATTAAAAATATTTTAACCGAAGCTTTCGACAGAATTGACGAGCTACACCGTGACAAAGGCAAAATCAGGGGCTTAAGAACCGGCTTTACCGATATTGATAACATTTTAGCCGGCTTGCAAAAATCCGATCTGATTATCCTGGCGGCCAGACCGTCGGTTGGCAAAACTTCTTTAGCCATGGATATCGCCAGGCAAGCCGCCCTTAAAGACAAAGCCTCGGTGGGCATTTTCAGCCTGGAAATGAGCAAGGAACAGCTGGTTGACCGCCTGCTCTGCGCCGAAGCCGGCGTTGATCTCTGGCGCATGAGAACGGGCAACCTCTCCGACCGCGACGAAGACGGCGACTTTCCCCGCATCGGCCAGGCCATGGGCGTCTTGTCCGAAGCTTTAATTTTTATTGACGATTCGGCCAGCTCCAACATCATGGAAATACGCACCAAAGCCAGGCGCTTAAAGCTGGAACACGGCCTGGATCTGATCATTATTGATTACTTGCAATTAATGGAAAGCCGCGGCCATGTTGAAAACCGCGTCCAAGAAGTGGCGGAAATCACCAGGGCCTTAAAAGGCATTGCCAGAGAACTGGATATTCCGGTGCTGGCGCTCTCACAGCTCTCTCGGGCCGTGGAACAGTCCAAACCCGCCATCCCTAAACTGGCCCATTTAAGGGAATCGGGCACTATTGAACAGGACGCCGACGTGGTCATGTTTATCTACCGCAAAGCGTCCGACAGAGGCTACCGGCCCGAAGAAATACCCGAGGAAGAAAAAAACATCGCCGAAGTCCATATCGCCAAGCACCGTAACGGCCCCACGGGATTGGTTAAACTTTATTTTCAGGAAAACCAGGCTTCGTTTAAAAATTTAGGCAAAGCCATGGAGATTGAAGAACCGACTTTCTAAATTGTTAAAATTTAAAAATATGACATTATTTTCCAAACTTAACCAAATCAAAGACTTAAAAGAGCAGGCCAAAAGCCTGCAAAATCAATTGTCTCAGGAATCCGTCACCGTGGATAAACACGGCGTTAGCCTGACGATGGACGGCAATCAAAAAATGACCGGCCTGGACATAGGCGCCGAGCTCCTGTCGCCGGAACGCAAAAACCGGCTGGAAGAAACCATTAAAGAGCTGCACGACGAGGCCATTAAAAAAATCCAACGCATTATGGCGGAAAAAATGAGAACCTCCGGCAATTTTAAAATACCCGGATTAAACTAAAATCTCATCAATTAACTGTTTCCTTGATTCTTTGATTTATTGATCCACCTCATGCTACCCGCTTCCATCCAAAAACTTGTTGACCAATTAGACAAACTGCCGGGCATCGGCCCCAAAACAGCCGAACGCCTGGCCTTTTGGTTATTAAAAAAACCCCAGGGCGATCTGGAGGAATTTGCTTTAAGCTTAACCAAGGCCAAAGCCGATCTGATTATCTGTTCGGCCTGCCAAAACTTTTCCCAAAGCGATCCCTGCCCGATCTGCACCGACCCTCAGCGCGACCGCTCCACCTTATGTGTAGTCGCGGAAACTCATGACCTGCAAACCATTGAACGACTTAGGGAATACCAGGGCCTCTACCACGTCCTGGGCGGAACCATTAACCACTTGGAAGGCATCGGCCCCGAGAATCTAAACCTGCAAACGTTGCTTAAAAAAGTCCAACCTGGAAAAATCAACGAAATCATCCTGGCCTTAAATCCGGACATGGAAGGCGAATCAACCTCCATTTATCTGCAAAAACTGCTACAACCGCTTAAGGTTAAAATCACCAAACTAGCCCGCGGCCTGCCTTCCGGTTCCGACATTGAATATGCCGACGAAGTGACTTTGAGCAGCGCCTTAAAAAATCGCAGAGAATTATAAAAGCCTTTTCCCCGTCGTCATTTGCAAACTTCAAAGAAGCAGAGCTTACCCTATGGTTAAACTGGAATTCGTTTAACCAAGAGAGTCTTAACTTAACTGAAAAATGACGTAGTCGGAAAGGCTTTTTGGTTAGCCGATCTTTTCTATCTGCACTTCGGTAAACAACTGCCGATGACCGGCCGCCTTGTGATACCTGGTTTTAGGCTTATACTTGACCACCATGACTTTTGCTCCCCGGCCCTGTGACAAAACTTTAGCCGACACTTTTTTATTTAAAACGGGCTGACCCACTTCCACTTTATCACCATCAGCTATAAGCAAAACCTGGTCAAAATCAAATTTATCGCCTTCATTAACTTTTAACTTTTCGATTTTAACTTTACTCTTTTCAGCGACTTTATACTGCTTGCCGCCGGTTTTAATGACCGCAAATTTCATATAATTGATCATCTTAAAATTCTTAATTACTTATCCAGCATTCTAAAGATTATCCGCATTATAGACAAAAAACGCCTCTCAGTCAAGCCCGGCGACGGTATCGCCGATTTTAAGCCCATGCGCGGCGATCCAGCCGGCTGGAATCTCTAAAACCCGGTTAACCGGCCCGGGCGATTTAAGACGGCTAATCGTGCCGTCAGCCGAAAAAACCGGCACGTTGGCTGAGAGCCCAACAATCCGCCTTTCATTAATCCAGATAAAATCCAAAGGAAAATTCATCTCCTTCATATGAAAATTTCTAAAGTGCGAATCGGCATAGACGAAAAGCATGCCCTGGTCGGCTCCCAGTTCTGTTCTGCCGCCCAAACCTTGGCTCAGCTGGCTCCAAGTTTCCGCCACCTCCACGGTCAGCTTACTGCTGTTGATGGTTAAATTTTTTGTTGACATCATGGTTAAACTGGCACAACCGGTCAATATTAAAATTAAGAATGAGACTAAAAAAAATTTAAAAATGTTTGATTTCATTACTAAATATTGTTAAGATACCTCCAACAATGTTATTTTTACAAACTGGAGAACCCTACCATGCCAATCGCAATGATTGAGTGCGGCTTGACCGTCCTACAACAGGTATTTCCCGATTACTACGTCGGGCTGCTCGAGTTTACTAATCCGGTAGTCCAATCCGAGATCGAAAGAAATATCTCACATTGGGGCTACGATCAAATTCGGATTGCCGATTCGGTCATCGTGACCAAACAACCGGTTACGGCCATGGAGTTCCTGCAGGGCGCTGTTGAAGACGGCTACCTGATATTGCCGGCTACCGCCCTGTTCAACCAGCAGTTGATCAAAGCTTTAATCTACTACAAAATTGCTTTCCGCAGGCAGGATGCTTTAATGATGATAACCTGCGGGGTAATTCTGCATGCCGAGCTGGCAGCCCTGGGTGTTGATGAAGGAAACGTTGAAATCATCTTTAGTGAAATTGAGTCAGGAGCTATGCCCTACCGGAGATCTGGACTTAGGTCTGTACATTACGGTCTCTTTTTTTGTTTCCTGGCGATTATTAAAGCAATGCCAAACATTACCAAGATTAAAACCGCCAAAGACAAAATTTTACCGCTGGTCTGCTGAAAAATCGCTACCGACCCAAAAAGCAAAGTTAAAAAATAAAGCAAAAAAACCGCCTGACGCTGGTTTAAGCCGGCCGCGAGCAACTGAAAATGCAAGTGCTGTTGATCGCCCAAAAAAATCGAGCGTTTTTCTTTGAACAAACGGCGGTAAATCACCCAGGAGACATCCAGAACCGGTATGCCCATAATCAACAGGGTCGTGGCGATCTTGGCCCCGCTGATGATGGCCAGGACTCCCAACATAAAGCCCAAAAAAGTGCTGCCGCCCTCGCCTAAAAATATTTTGGCCGGGTAAAAATTAAAAATCAAAAAGCCCAAAGCCGCGCCGGCCAAAATCAAAGCCAGCAACGATGTGCCCGACTGGTCAACATCCCAAAACAGGCTGACACAAAATAAAATAACCGCCGCGATCACGGTCACGCCGGCCACCAGGCCGTCCAGGCCGTCCAATAATTTAGTGGTGTACATCATGCCCATCAGCCAAAAAAATATTACCAGCGCGGAAAGTAAACCACTGGTAATATTGATCACGCCGCCCAAAGGGTTGGAAATGTATTTTATTTCCAGGCCAAAAGCGACCACGGCTAAAGCCGCCAGTACCGGCCAGAGAATAGACAGATAGGGTTTTAAGCCAAAGCGGTCGTCCAGATAACCGCCGATCATCAGTAAAAAGCCGCCAAGGCCGATGGCCAGCAAATATTGGGGCAAAATCCGACCGTCTAAAATATAATCCCGAAAAACCATAATCAACAACAAAACCGTCAGATAAACCGCCAGCCCGCCCAAAAGGGGTATGGGCCGCTGGTGAATTTTGCGGCCGGCCGAGGGTTTATCGACGATCTGCCGGCTTTCGGCGAATTTTTTTACCAAAACCGTCAGTATCAAGCCAACCATCAAAGCCCCCAAAAAAGGCAAAACATAATGTAAAAAAATAACTTTATCCATAATGGCGGTCTAAATAAGATTGCAGGATATACATAGCGGCCACCGCGTCGTCCTTGCCCAGGCGTTCTGCCTGAACCGTGGATAATCGCTCGTCTTCGGTAACCACTTTTACCCCGGTCTTTAATTTAAGATCAGCGACAAAGATTTTTACTTCCCTGGTTTGTTCCGTTTCCCCGCCTTTCATGGATAACGGCCAACCGACGACGACGACAGTAATCTCTTCCGAGCTAATTAACTGCCAGATCCTGGGCAACAAATCATCAAAGGCGACCGTCTCTAACGGGACGGCCGTTTTTGTTTCCGAATCGGCCAGCGCCAAACCAACCTTGCTCCGGCCATAATCAATACCCAATAATTTTGACATAATGTTTAAGTCTGAGGACAAGAATCAACAAATCATGAAACATGCCCACCCGCCACCACGGCGAGTCGGGCGGGTAACTCTTAAACGGTTATGGTTTGGCAGCTGTTTTTAGTGACCACTACCGTATCCTCAAAATGAGCCGATAAGCTACCGTCAATCGTGGTAATATCCCAACCGTTGGCGCTGACTTTAATATCGGGACTGCCGACATTGACCATCGGCTCAATGGCAATAACCATGCCCTCCTGAAATTTTGTGCCTTCGCTCGGCCGGCCATAATTAGGGACCCTGGGCTCTTCATGAACCTCATAGCCCACGCCATGACCGACCAGCTGCCTGACAACGGAAAAACCGTTCTTTTCCACGTACTGCTGCACGGCATAACCAAGGTCGCCGATGGTCCTGCCCGGCTTAATCTGGGCTTTGGCGATGGCTAAAGCGCGGCGGGTGACTTTAACCAGCCGCTTGGCCTCTGTGGAAGTTTTGCCGGCGATAACTGTGCGGGCCATATCCGTGCACAGGCCCTCATACCAGATACCGCAATCAATGCCGATAATATCGCCTTCATTTATGACTTTTTGACGGGGGATGCAATGCACGATTTCTTCATTAACCGAGGTGCATAAAACAGCCGGATAAGGAGGTTCGCCAAAATTTAAAAATGAGCCCTCAACCCCCCGCTGTTTCATCAGCGATCTGGCTAAATCCTCCAAGTCCTGGGTGGTTAACCCGGGTTTTACGGCTTGCGATAATTGCCTGACTATCGCAGCTAAAATCCGGCCGCCGGCAGCCAGCTTGTGAATCTCGGCTGGAGTTTTTATGGTTATATCTGACATTGGATCAAGGATACTAGTTATAAAAAATAATCAAATAACGACTGGCAAACTTATTTTACGGTAAATAAGAAAAAATGAAAAATATTTAAAATTCGTAATTTACGGTTGATGGTTTTTTATACCTTGTTTTTTATCGCTTATTATATAATTCCTAACTTATTGAATATCTCCGTCGTGACATCCGCAATCGGCGGCCGGCCGTCAATGGCCATAAGTTTGCCCTGCAACTGATAATACTTTTTTAACGGCTCCGTCTGTTGATGATACTGTGCCAAACGCTTATTAATGACAGGCTCTGTGTCGTCTTGTCGGATGATTAAAGTGGCCTGGCATTTATCACATTGATTTTGGACTTTGGGCGGATTGAATTTAAGATGATAAATAGTGCCGTCAACCGGACAGGACCGCCGGCCGCCTAAACGCATTAACGACTCCTCATCGCTGATCCAAACTTCCAGAACCTGATCAATGTTAACCACACGGTCCAAAGCCTCGGCCTGAGCGATGGTTCTGGGATAACCATCTAAAATAAAACCTGCTCCAGCATCGCTTTGCTCCAGCCGGTCTTTAATCATCTTGATGGTCAGATCATCCGGCACCAGTTTTCCTTGATCAATATAGTCTTTGGCCAGGCGGCCTAACTCAGTTTGACTTTGTATCTGGTTTCTAAAAATATCGCCGCTGGAAATATGCGGCACTTTGAGTTTAGCGGATAAAACTTCCGCCTGGGTACCCTTGCCCGAGCCTTGAGGGCCGAAAATAATCAATTTCATAAATTAAATCGTCAGTTACGTGAACTTATTATATCACTCAACGATAATTTAAACAATCACCAAATCGTGGCCACCGCTTTTTTAAAATGGCTAAAATTAGCCCAATTTTAAACTTATCCACAAAAATAATCTTGACAAAATAAGACGGACGCTGTACTATTGTACTATTACACTATTGTAATATGAAAACTTACAACGAAGCTAATTGGGACATTATGGAGGTTTTGGCTAAAATCACAGATAGAAAAACAATGTCTTTATTTTTAAAGGATTTGCTTACCCCCCAAGAATTTGAGGAAATTCACCACCGCTGGCAAATTATAAAACTACTAAATAAAACCGTGACTCAGAGGGAAATAGCTAAAAAATTAAACGTTTCCATCGCCACCATTACCCGTGGCTCACGCGCTTTAAAGAATCACAAGGGCGGCTTCAATAAAATTCTAAAATCATCAGAGTATTATGACTAACTTACAAAAACACCTTTGTTGGTGGCGCCAGGTTAACTTTATAAACATGAAAGGTTTTTTTGGCTACATTATCTAAAGACAATATTTTATAGTGTTTCTAAATAATCCTTCCAGACGAAGGATTTTTTCGTACCTACCAACAACCAACAGGAGAATATATGTTGAGATGCTTACAAAACTCATCTAGCTAGTTTCTTAAGATAATATTTGATAAACATTAAATGACAGAATCCTTGATAAGTAGCGGTTCTTTTTTCCATGA
>LCKE01000049.1 GCA_001001205.1 Parcubacteria group bacterium GW2011_GWF2_45_11
GTCTTGGATAAGGGCCGGATAGTCCAGATGGGCAGCCATCAGGATTTAATTTCGGCTGAAGGCCTCTACCGCAGGCTCTGGCAAATGCAGAATTTGGAACTATGAGCTATTACACTGTATTAGGGTTAAATAAAGAGCCGTTTTCCGCCAGCCCGGACCCGGATTTTTTTTACGACTCCAGCGAGCATCACGCGGCGCTGGTGCGGTTATTGGTGGAGATACGGCTTCGGCGCGGCTTAAGCGTAATCTTAGGCGATGTGGGAACCGGAAAGACCACTCTCTCCCGCAAGCTCTTTCAGATGCTTAAGGCGCGGCCGGATATGCTTTTTTTTATGATAATGGATCCCACGGTAAACAGTGAAGAACTATTTTTAGAATCATTGGTCAGGGTTTTTAATATACCCCCTGAATCCCTGGGGGCAAAGACAATATTGGATTATAAAGAGGCGATCAAGAAATTTCTCTATCAAAAAGGGGTGGAAGAAAATAAAACCGTGGTTCTGGTGGTGGATGAGGCCCAGAAGCTTAATCCCATGGCTATAGAGGCCCTGCGGGTGCTCTTAAACTACGAGACCAACGAGTTTAAATTATTACAATTGGTTTTGTTTTCTCAGATGGAGCTTCTTCCCCGGATAAATGAGATAAAAAATTTTGTGGATAGGATTGTCCTGAAATACGCCCTTAATCCCTTGGATGAAAAAGAAACCAGAGATATGATTGAATTCCGCCTGAGGCAGGCCGGATACAATTCAGAGCTTAGGCTTTTTACCGATGAGGCAGTAAGTGAAATCCATAAATTCAGCCAGGGCTATCCCCGGCGGATCAATCTTATCTGCCATAACGCCTTGTGCGCGCTCATTTCCGAGGATAAGGTAGCGGCGGATGGCCGGCTCATCCGGGACCTGATCGCGCGCAGTATTATTTAACTATCGTGGCGCAGGCATCCTTGCCTGCGAGGATTGCCTTTTAATATGAATAAAGAATCTTCCGACGAAAAGCTCTTAAAACTGATAGAAGGCCAGGCCAAGAATTCCGGCGGGCCTAAACCTGTCCTAAGTCTAAAATTTAAACCAAAGGCCGCGAAATTCAGCCTGAAGGACATCCCGTTTAAGTTAAAACTTAATTTTAATCTTCCTTTTCTTAATAAATCCCTCTTTGTGGTATGCGTTTTATTGACGCTCATATTTGTTTATATCCTCATATTTGGCTCCAGGAGTAATTTAAATGCCGAGCTGTTTTTTCTGACTCCAGGCGCGAACGTTTCTCTCAAACCCCAGGCCGGACAGAAAGAGGAATTTAAACCCAGCCTCCAGGAATATTTAGATACTGCCAAAAAAAGAAATGTATACCTGCCCAGGGGCAAGATTATCAGCAATCCTCAAGCGGCCCAGGAAACCGTCCGATTAGCGGATTTAGTCAAAGACTTAAAATTGGTCGGGGTGATCTGGTCAACCAACCCTGAGGCAATGGTAGAGGATATGGTTAATAAGAGGACGCATCTTTTGAAAAAAGGAGATACCTTTGGAGCGAACCAGTATAAGGTGAAAGATATTACCCGAAGCTCGGTGATTTTAGAGATTACCGTTGAAGGCGCGGTTAAGGAATGGGAACTAAGGTAAATGAAACACTTACAGACAAGATGTCTGTAGCACTGAGTGCAGTGTATTTGTATCATTGTTGGTGGCACAGGCATCTTTGCCTGTGGGTGTTGTTGGAAGTGAAAGGTGGGGTAAAGGTAAAATGCGGATAAGGCAAAAGAATAAAAGCAAAAAGCTTTTGTTTTTTAGTTTTTTGGTGGCACAGGCATCTTTGCCTGTGGGTACTGTTGGAAGGGATGAAGCCTTCGCCCAGGCGGCGGTTAAAAACGAAGAAAAGATTTCCCTGGATTTAAAAGGGGTGGAGATCGCGGAGTTGTTTAAGATACTCTCGGCAAAAAGCGGCTACACCATTATCGCTACCCCCGGGGTAAAAGGCCGGGTTACGGTTTTCCTGAATAACCTCAGTTTTGACGATGTCCTGGATGTGGTGTTAAACCTGCAGGATTTGGCCTGCGAAAGAAACGGCAATGTGGTCAAGGTAATGACTTCCGCGGAGTATGAGGAAGCATTCGGGGCTAAATACGGGGAGAGGAAAAAGGTCAAGACTATCAAGCTTTCCTATGCCAAGCCTTCTAATATTGCCAGTGTGATTAGTTCCCTTAAGTCAGAAGTCGGTAAAATTATTGTTGATGAGCCTTCAGGAACTCTGCTTTTGATTGATTCTCCTCCGGCCTTAGCCGTGATGGAAAGCGCCATTAAGGAATTGGACGCGCCTTTAGAAACCGCGGTCTTTGATATAAACTATGCCAATGCTAACGATATTAAGGCCTATCTGAATGACCTGATTACTCCTGGAGTGGGCCAACTGATCATTGATTCCCGAAGCGATAAGGCGGTGGTTTCGGATCTGCCTGAGCGTTTAGCCAAGATAAAAAAGCTGATGCGGGAATTTGATGAGGCCAGCCGTCAGGTACTGATTACCGGTGAGATTATCCAGGTGGCCTTGAATGATAAATTTCAGAGAGGGATTGAGTGGGAACAGCTTTTAAGCCAAAGGAAATGGGATGATTTAGACCTGGTGGGCAAGTTCCCGCTTAGTTCCAGTCTTTCAAGTTACGGGAAGCTTAGTATCGGTACCCTAAGCCGCGATGATTATAATGTGATTGTGAAGCTTCTTCAGGAATATGGGGACACCAGGATACTTTCTCGTCCGCGGATAGTGGCCGTAAATAAGCAGGAGGCCAAAATTTTGGTCGGCTCGCGCGAGGCCTACGTTACCCAGACCCAGAGCCAGGCCTCATCAACCACAGTTACTTCGGAATCGGTTTCATTCATTGATGTGGGGGTAAAATTAGGGGTGGTGCCGACCATCAGCAAAGACGGCTTTATCACGATGAAGATCAAGCCGGAGGTCAGCTCGGTGCGGGAGACCCTTACGACTTCAGCCGGAAGCCAGATACCGATAGTAGAGACTTCGGAAACCGAGACGGTGGTCAAGGTTAAAGACGGTTCGATGGTTATGATTGGCGGGCTATTAAAAGAAGAAAAAAGAGATGATTCCTCCGGCCTTCCCGCTATTTCCAGGCTTCCCTGGATAGGTAGTTTATTCGGGACCCGGGCCAGGCAAAACAAAAAGACGGAATTGGTTATTTTTTTAAGCGCGCGGTTAATCAGCGGGGAAAATCAACTGGAATTGAAATGATGATCGAGAAGCCCATGATGAAGGCAGCCAAAAAACCAAAAAACAAATGCTTGAGGGTTTTTTTTGTCTTTTGGTTTTCCAGTTTTTCAGTCCTTGGGTTTACAGCCCTTGCCCGGGAAGAAACTAAAAATGAAGAAAAAATCTCTTTAGATTTAAAAGACATTGACGTGATTGAACTTTTAAGGATGCTTTCTTTAAAAACCGGCAAAGCGATTGTTCCCAGCCGTGAGATAACCGGGCGGGTCAGTATTTTTCTGAACAATATCGCCTTTGACGATGTCCTGGATATTATCCTGCTCACCCAGGGTTATGCCTATGAAAAAAAAGGCGAGATATTCTATATTATGAGCAATGCCGAATACAAAAGGCTCTACGGAAAAGATTATACCGAGCCCAGAAAACTCAAAACTATTAAGCTTACTTATGCCAAGCCGGCTAATATCTTTAATGCTTTGTCCCAGCTTAAGTCTGATATCGGTAAAATCATCGCTGATGAGGCCTCGGGCACGATTATCCTGGTGGATATCCCGGAGAAATTAGAGCTTCTGGAGAAGACCGCTGTCCAATTGGACGCGCCTTTAGATACTGTGGTTTATGATCTTAATTATGCCAAGGCCCAGGACGCCAAGGCCCAGATAACCACCGCTTTAACCCCGGGAACCGGCGAGGTGATTGTGGACGAGCGCAGCGGCAAGGCTATAGTCAGCGATTTGCCTAAGAAAATGGAGAAGATAGGACGCTTAATCAAGGAGATTGATGAGGAAACCCGCCAGGTGTTTATTGAGGCGGACATCGTTGAGGTCAACTTAAGCGATAAATTCCAAAGGGGGATTGACTGGGAGAAGGTTCTCAGTGAGAGGTCTTTAGACGGGTTGGATTTTGTCGGATACTTCCCCTTGACCCTGTCTAATTTTCAGAAGATTTCAGTAGGCACATTGGCCAACAATAATTATAAGGCGGTAATAAATTTCTTAGAGACCTATGGCGATATCAGGACTATTTCCCAGCCAAGAATTTCGGTGGTCAATAACGAAGAGGCCAAAATTTTGGTCGGCTCGCGCGAGGCCTACGTTACCCAGACCCAGAGCCAGGCCACCTCCAGCACGGTTACCTCGGAGGCGGTGGAATTTATTGATGTGGGAGTGAAGTTTAAGGTTACTCCAACCATCAACAAGGAAGGCTTTATCACGATGAAGATTAAGCCGGAGGTCAGCTCGGTCAGCGAGACTATCACTACCTCTTTAGGCAGCCGTATACCCATTGTCAAGACCTCTGAGGCTGAAACGGTGGTTAAGGTAAAAGACGGGGCGATGATTATGATTGCCGGTTTGATTAAAGAGGATAAGCGGGATACGGTTATCGGACTGCCTCTGCTTTCCCGTATTCCCTGGGTAGGCGGATTGTTTAGCAGCCGGGATAAGGAAAAGAAGAATTCCGAGTTGATTGTCTTTATTACGCCCCATCTAACGCGAGGCGATACCAGCGCAGATTTAAAAGGTTTGGGAAATCTTATTTCTTACCAGGAGATTGCCAATAAGAAATCCTCCCCTTACCAGGAGGAGGCCACCGCCGTTGGCGGGGCAGGCGGGCGGGGTAAGAAATCCCTGTCTGCCGATAGCCAGGCAAAAATCAAAAAACCAGAAGTGACAGATGATACCGCGGCGAAAGAGGCGGGGGATTTTGCCAAGGAAATAGTTAAACGGAAAAACACCGAAAGACAAAAAAAGCAAGAAACGCAAAAGAAGGAGAATTTAGAAACTGAAAAACCGGAAGAAGAAAAGAAAATAGTTCAGCTTTCGGAAGCGCTCGTCGGTGTCATTGCGAGTTCCGAAGGAACGAAGCAATCTCAAGCAGGCTCTGAGCCTGCTTCGTCTCTACGCTCCTCGCAACCGTATTCGGCTCCTCGCGATGATTTTCAGCGAATACCACCGTCCACTGATCGATTACAAGAAAAGAAGGAAGTTGAGAAACCGATTAAAGAGAGAAAAGAGCCAAAATTAGGCGCGGTTAATTTAGAAACAACTTATGAGGGCGACAGTTACCGGGAATTAAAGGATAGAAAAAATATTTACAGGGGAAAAAGCGGCTTGTTTTTTGACCAGGCGGATGATCATTATAAGGAAGGCCTTAGATATCAGGAATCCGGAAGTTTTGAAGAGGCGGTAATTTCTTACAGGAAAGTAATCCTGCTGGATGAGGCTTATGCCCCGGTTTATAATCAGATGGGAATTATCTTTCAACGCAAAGGCTTTCTTGAGGATGCCCGCGAGATGTATCTTAGGGCGGCTGAGCTTAACCCTGAATACCCTAAGCCTTACACCAACCTGGCGTTAATCAGCCAGGCGGATAGCGATCTGGCTAAGGCTTATGAGTATTGGGCTAAGCGGGTTTCATTAAAATCCCCCGGGGACGTCCGCTGGTTTAAAAAAGCAAGAGCTTGTCTTAAACAAATTAAACCTTTGTTGGATGATGCCAAAAATTAGCTATAGCTCAAAGACAGCCTCAGGAGGTAAACGGCTGGCGGCGGCTTTCTGCGTTTTGGTGCTTTTGATAATCGGTATAGGCGCGTTGGGGATAACGCGGATTGAGAAGCTGAGCCGAAGGATTGAGAATTTAGGCCGGCAGAATCTGGCCTTAGAGAAAACAATTTTAGGGATGAAGATTAATAACGCTCTTTATGCCAGCGGGATACGTAATTATGTTTTCTGGCGGGTTTCCCGCTATCTGGGGGCGGTAACTACTGCCGTTAACCTGAAGAACGCGATTGAGGCCTCCGGACAATTCCAGAAAGGGCTTAAGGATTACGCGGACAAGAGTTATTCTCCGCTACAGAAGGAATGGGCCGGACAGATAGGAATATCGTTTGCTGAGGTTACCGCCCTGGGCGCGCGGATTATCCAAACAATAGATGCCCAGGCCGAAAGCGATTCCGCCGAGGCAGCCAGAAGCCTGCTGATGGCTTTCGAAAACAACAGTTATAAAATTGATAAATTCTTAGATGATGTAATGGGCAAGGATAACCTGAGCCGGATTGAATTCCAACTTATCGAGACGGAATCGGAGAGGCGGGCAACGGTGTTTACCCTCACTTTTGCCTTATTCAGCGCGGTGGGCTTAGGGACCGTTACCGCCTTTTTGGTTTACCAGCGCATCCAAAAGGATGTCTTATGCCGCCGCCAGATTTTTAACCGCTTAATAAATTTAGAAGAAAACGAGCGCAAAAACCTCTCCGCGGAAATCCATGACCAGTTAGGCCAGGATTTAAGCGCTCTCAAAATATCTTTAGGGATTATTGAGCGGGACCTGGACAGCGAACCCGCCCAAATAAAGGACAGGCTTTTCAAATCCCGGAAGTTAGTCTCTGAGATTATTGACAAAAGCCACAATATCGCCTATATGCTGCGTCCTCCGGCAATTGATGAAGCCGGACTATCCGAGGCCATTGAGGGCTTGTTGGTTGATTATAGGCACCTCACCAAAACAGAGTTCAGCTATCAAAAGCCGTCTGAGGAACTGGACATCCCCCCTGAGCATAAGCTTCTTTTTTACCGCATCACTCAGGAGCTTTTGACCAATATGGCTAAGCACTCCCAGGCCGCTAAGGTAAAGGTGAGATTAGAGCGGGAAGGGGATTTTATAAAATTTTTCTACGAGGATGACGGCGCGGGTTTTGATTATAAGGAAGCTTCAGAACAACCCCAGCGCCGCAAAGAGGATAAGTTCAAATTAGGGCTTATCGGCTTGAAGGAAAGAGTGGAGCTGTTGGACGGCTTGATACACATAGATAGCTCGCCCGGTAAAGGCACGCGGGTATCGGTGAAGCTGTTAACCTTCAGGGAAAAAGATAAAATATAGATGCCGGTGAACATAGTAATAGCTGATGACCATGACATAATTCGGGAAGGGATAAAGAGCGTCTTGAGCCAGCATCCCCGCTATCAAGTGCGCGCTGAGGCCGCAAGCGGGGAAGAGGCGCTGGAGCTGGTTGAAAAACATAAGCCGGACATAGTGCTTTTGGATATCTCGATGTCCAAATTAAGCGGACTGGATGTTATTCCGCGGATAAAGCGGGTTTCCCCGGACACCAAAATCATCGTCATCAGCGTGCATAAGATGGGCGCCTATGTCTTAAAGGCCATCCGTTCGGGGGCACACGGATACCTGAATAAAGAAAATGTGGCAGAGGAGCTGATCCTGGCGCTTTCGCGGGTAGAAAGCGGCAGGACATATTTTGGCTCATCAGTTTCGGATTATCTGGCCCAGATGGCTTCTGAACCCAATCCGGAGGCTTTATTCAAAGGAAAGCTTTTAAGCGAGCGCGAGACGGATGTCCTGCGGCTTACCGCTGAAGGGAAAACGGCTAAAGAGGCGGCCCGAATTCTCTTTTTAAGCCGGCGCACCGTTGAAAATTACAAGAACAACATTTTAAAGAAGCTTAATCTGCATAAAACCAGCGACCTGATCCGATACGCCCTGGAGAACAAGGTTATTGAGACACACTAATGTAGTGTCTTATAAGTCTCTTTACTTATAGTCTCTTACATTATTGTCATTCTGAGGCGAAGCCGAAGAATCTCGTATTTTAGATCCTTCGTCGCTGCC
>LCKE01000050.1 GCA_001001205.1 Parcubacteria group bacterium GW2011_GWF2_45_11
ATCGATTTTGTTTTTAACTCCACCCTTACCACGTCTCACTTCTCCGCTAAACGATTTCTTTTTAACTTGGTAGTTTAAAATCTTCCCTTTATATTTAACTTGAAAATCAGCTCCTTGATGATCAAGCTCGCCTGACATCGCAACTGCACCTTCACCAAAAACCGATTCGGCTACATAGCCAGCATGGATTTGAGTAATAATACTTGCCCAAGTACGATAAATTCTTGCAGGTAGTCCTCGATAGAAACAATCTTTACACATCGTTGTTCTTTGTCTAAAGGATTCAATTTCTGTTTTCAAAGAATTTAAGTACTCCTTATAAAAATCTTCAAAAGACAAAAATTTCTTTTGGTCCCAGTATACTTTGTAAAGCATATTAATAGCCTGAACCTCTTTAGGCATATCCATTTCTACAATTTTAATAGGCCTATACTGGTCACGATATGATTTAAGGTCAACTGATTGTAAAAATTTATCAAATTTTTGTACTAGCATAAATTAAGTTCAAACTTGGTAATCTGGCGGAGAGGGAGGGATTTGAACCCTCGAACCTTTTTACGGGTTACGCGCTTTCCAAGCGCGCGCACTAGACCACTATGCGACCTCTCCATGTATTAATTTTTTAAAGGCTTCGCCGCCTTTATAGCTTTTAATTTGTTGTTCCCTTATCCAAGCTGATTTTTTATCTTGATATTTTTCTTGATAAATTAAATTCCATGGGCCTTTATTTTTTGTTGATCTATTAGCCCCGCTGTTATTATGTTTTATCCTTAAATTTATATTTTCAGTCATGCCGATATAATATCTGCCAGTAGTTTCACTCTGCATAATATAAATAAAATACATACAATCACTTTTCATTAAATTTTAATCAAGCTTTCCCCGCCTACGGCGGGACCCCGCCAAAGGCGGTGGCCAAGCGCGCGCACTAGACCACTACCTGTCCCACACCTGACGAACGAAGAGAGTCATGGTGCGGGACAAAACGCAAACTTTAACCTCTGAAACATTGTTATTTTTTGCTTATTGTCCCTTGTATCTTGCCTTTCTACGGCCAAATATACATTAATTTTAAATTTTTATCAAGGCAAATTCCCGCAAATTCCCGCAAGGACATAAAAAGCTTGAGTAGTACCAAGCTTTTTATCAGACGAATATTTTAACTTTAACGTCTCAATTTCAGTCTTTATTCATTAATCATCATTCATTAACCGGCTATTTTTTTCTTCTCCTTTTTTCTTCCTCTAAAATCTTCAGGGTCGTCGGTATCACCGTATCGGGGTTTAAGGAAATTGAATCAATGCCTTCGTCCACCAAAAATTTGGCAAACTCCGGAAAGTCGGAAGGCGCTTGGCCGCAGATGCCCACTTTTCTTCGGGGATGATGGGCGTGGGCCGTTCTGATCACCTGCTGCACCAATTTTTTAACGGCCTGATTACGTTCGTCATAAACATGGCTGACCAGTTGGGAATCCCTGTCAACGCCCAAAGTCAATTGAGTCAAATCATTGGTGCCGATGGAAAAACCGTCAAAAATCTTGCAAAACTCATCGGCCAAAATTACGTTAGAGGGAATCTCACACATCACGTAAACTTCCAGACCGTTTTGGCCCCGCTTTAAGCCGTTGGTGGCCATGATTTGGATGACTTGCCTGCCCTCCTCCACCGTCCGACAAAAGGGCACCATAATCTTCATGTTGGTCAAACCGAATTGGTTCCTGACTTTTTTTAAAGCCTGGCATTCCAGCTTAAATGCCGGCAAATAGTCGGGACTGTAATAACGGCTCGCACCCCGCCAGCCGATCATCGGATTGTTCTCCAGCGGTTCGTAAGCCCGGCCGCCGATTAAGTTGGCGTATTCGTTGGATTTAAAATCGGATAATCTGACAATCACGTCGTTGGGATAAAAAGCGGCCGCCAGTTTAGCCACGCCTTCGGCTAATTTATCCACGAAAAACAGGGACTTGTTGGCATAACCGACCGTCAGCTGATCAATCAATCTTTTAATCTTTAAGTCTTTTAATTTTGAATAATTCAACAAAGCCAGCGGATGAATCTTGATATAGCTGGAAATAATGAATTCCTGCCTGGCCAAACCTACGCCGCTGTTGGGAATAAAACTTTCCCTGAAAGCGGTTTCGGGATTGCCTAAATTCATCATGACTGACGTTCTGGGTTTTTTAAAATTTTTCAAAGAAGTCTTTTTCACCTTAAAAGGCAACAATCCCTGGTAAACATAGCCGACTTCGCCCTGCGTATCGTCAATGGTCACTGCCTGACCGTTCTTTAATTGTTTGGTCGCCTGGCTGGCGCCGACAATACAAGGGATCCCCAGCTCGCGGCTGACAATGGCCGCGTGGCAGGTGCGCCCGCCGGCATCAGTGACAATGGCGGCGGCGATTTTCATAATCGGCTCCCAGTCCGGATCGGTCATTTCCGTCACCAGCACCTGCCCTGGCTTAAACTGGTTGATCTCCGCCGCGCTTTTAATGACATGGACCTTGCCGCTACCGACTTTTTTGCCCACGGCCGCGCCCCGGACCAGCACCTTGCCGGTTTTAAGCAGATGATACTCTTCCAGAACATTCTGATCTTTTTGGGACTCAACCGTTTCCGGCCTAGCCTGCACCATGTATAAACGCCCGTCTCGGCCGTCTTTGGCCCATTCCATGTCCATCGGTTTTTTATAATGATCTTCAACAATCACCGCCCACTTGGCCAGCTGTAAAACTTCCTGATCGGTCAGGGAATGGCGGACCCTGTCCGGTGCCGGCACCTTGGCCTCTTTGGTTTCTTCCTGACCGCGGCCGTAAACAAGTTTCACCGGCTTGGGCCCCAAAGTTTTGCCGATAATGGACTTAAAGCCTTTTTTAAGAGTGGGCTTATGAACCAGATATTCGTCCGGCGTGACCACGCCCTTAACCACATACTCGCCCAAACCGTAGCTGGAGTTTATTAAAATCGCGTCCTTAAAGCCGGTTTCGGTGTGGATGGAAAACATCACGCCGGCGGTGGCCAGATCCGACCTGACCATCTTTTGCACGCTGACCGATAAGGCGATCTCAAAATGATCAAAACCCTTATCCTCCCTGTAGCTGATGGCGCGGTTGGTAAACAAAGAAGCGATGCATTTTTTAACCGCAACTAACAGCCCGGACGGACCGGTGATATTCAGGTAAGTTTCCTGCTGGCCGGCAAACGAAGCGTCAGGCAGATCTTCGGCCGTAGCCGATGAGCGGACAGCCACGTCCACATTGGAACGCTTATAACTGGCTGATAACTTTTTATAAGATTCAATGACTTCCTGTTCCAGATCTTCCGGCAATTTAGCCGACATAATTGCCTGCCGCACTTTGGCGCCGCGCCTGGCTAGATCGTTAAGGTTATGAGTATTCAAACCATGCAAAATTTCTTTGATTATTTTATCCGTGCCGGTAGTTTTCATAAAATACCGGTAAGCGTAAGCGGTAATGGCAAAACCGTTCGGCACCCTAACGCCCTGTTTGGCCAAATGGCTGAACATTTCCCCCAAAGAAGCGTTCTTGCCGCCGACGTAAGAAATGTCCTTGATGCCGATTTCCTTGAACCAAAGGATGTATTTTTTATTCTTTGACATAGCTGGTAATTATTGGTTAATGATTGTTAATATTATGCGTCCAGCCAAGCTGGATCCGCGGGTTATCGGTGTTCATCCGCGTTAAACCCGCGACCTCCATTATATCAAGATTTGAGATTTTATAAAAATCCGCTCGGCGACGGACCGTTTAAGCCTCAGTCCGCCGGACAATTAAACCAAAAATCCGCCGGGTTTTGCCCCAACGGAATTTTTTTTGACACACGCTACCCACCCGACTCGTTGTCGTGGCGGGCGGGTACGAACTACTTCACCTCATAAACCAAAGTCACCTCTAAAGCCACTTCATTTTCTCCGGTCTGAATCGCGGGCGCGGCTTCCGCACCTCCGCCAAGACCGTACATCGTTGCACTGTCTAAAGCAAAATTTTTATAAACGGGCGGGTAAGGACTGTCGCTTTCATAAACATTGACCAATTTGCCCAGCTTCAAGCCGGTGGCCTGGGACATTTCCTCGGCCTTTTCCCTGGCTTTCTGCACCGCTTCGGCCCGGGCGGCTTTTTTAATCTCCGACATGTCGTCTATGGTAAAGGCGATATTGCCCACCTGATTAGCGCCCACCTGGGTGGTCGCTTCAATAATCGCGCCGATGTTTTCAAGATTTCTGATCTTAACCGTCAACTGCTGATTGACTTCGTAACCTTTAATTTCACTGCGGCCCGTCTCCTGATTGTAATCGTAAGAAGGGTTTAAATTATAGGAAGTCGTTTTAATGTCCTTGTCTTCCACACCCTCGGCTTTAATGGCCAGAATGACTTTGTTCATCTGCTCGGTGTTTTCCGTTACCGCCGCCACGGCGGTCGTTTTTCGGTCGGTGGTGATGCCTAGAGTCACCTGGGCGATATCCGGCTTGGCAAAAACCGAACCTTCAGCGGTAAAAGACACCTGATACCGGCTGGGATTGACGATTCTTTCCCTCAGCACGGAAATAATGCCCAGGGCGATCATGCCCAAAACAATAACCAGCAGTAAAAGGAATTTAACTGCATGGTGTTTGCCGGGCACAGCGTAATTTTCTTGCATATTGATTAATTAGTCTTAATAATTAAGAGATAAACGAGGGGGGGATTTTATTTATCATGGTTATCTGAATAATATTATACAACAAAATGGATAAAAAGTAACATGCTCTCCGCTAAACCGGCATGGCTGATTGATTATTCCCCCGGACCGTCTTATAGCCCGCCGAGGATCTGGCCGCCAAGATACGCGATAAAAGGCAATCAGGCGCTATGCGCTTTATGCCGCGCGATAAAAATCCACTTCATCACCTCAATCATAATGATGACTACGGCGCAAACCGATAAAATAACAAGCCACTCGCTTAGGCCCAAAGCGACGGTCTGCAGGATGCGCTGAAAAAACGGAATATAGATAGCGCTGAGCTGCAACAAGGCGCCGATGACGATGGCTAGCAATAAAATTTTATTCCTGAAAAAATTGGAATGAAAAATGGAATGCCTTAATGTCCGGCAACTAAAAACATACAGCAGGGAATCAAGGCCTAAGGCGACAAAAACCACGGTGCGGGCCAGGGCGATATCCCCCGCTATTTTATAAAAATAATAAAACAAAGCGAGAGAGCTCAAGCCGGTGACCAGGCTGATAGCGGCGATCAGCAGGCGACGTTCGCCGTCCAAAATTGATTTATTTCTTTCCTGGGGCGATTCCCGCATCACCTCTTTTTCGCCCGGCTCAACGGTCAGAGCCACGTTGGGAAAACCGTCGGTGACCAAATTAATCCATAAAATCTGGGTCGGCAATAACGGCAAAGGCAGGCCTAAAAATAAACTGCCGAAAATAATGATAATTTCGGAAAAACTGTCGGACAAGAGGTATAAAGTGACTTTTTTAATATTATCGTAAATAATCCGCCCCTGCTCAATGGCGCCGATAATAGTTTTATAACTGTTGTCTAACAGAACCAAATTGGCCGCCTCCTTGGCCACGTCGGTGCCGGAACCCAGAGCCACGCCGATATCGGCCCGCTTTAAGGCGGGTGCGTCGTTAATACCGTCGCCGGTCATGGCCACCACTTCATTTTGTTTTTGCCAGGCCTGGACAATCCTTAATTTATCTTCGGGAGTCACCCGCGCATAAATTTTTATATTTCTCACCTGCCTCTCCAGCTCCTGATCGTTCATCTTGGCCAGTTCTTTGCCCTCCAAAATATTCTCATCCCTGATATCCAGACCCAGTTCTTTAGCAATGGCTCTGGCCGTTAATTTATTATCACCGGTAATAATAACCGTCTTTAAGCCCGACTTGGCGGTGGCGGCTAAAGTTTCTTTAACGTCGGGCCTTAAAGGATCCTTAATGCCGACAAAGCCGACCAAGGTAACTTCGCTCAAGGGCCGGTCCAGACCCTTAAAATGCTCAACGTCAAGGTCAACCTCTTTATAAGCAAAAGCCAGCACCCTCAAGCCTTCCCGGCTCAATCTTTCGTATTTCTCCCTAAGCTCCTTTCTTTTGGGCTGGTATATTCTTTCCTGATGATCGCCGATCTGGACTTTAATGGCCGAGGCCAAAATCAGTTCCGGCGCTCCCTTAAAATATATAAGGCGACGCCCTTTATCCGCCTGATGCAAAGTTGCCATGTATTTACTGGCAGAGTCAAACATGATCTCATCCAGGCGCGGCTGGTCTTTTAGCAGTTCCGAAACTTTGAGGCCCATCTGGCCGCCGGCCAGCATCAGAGCCTTTTCCGTGCTGGAACCTAAAATTTTCCAATCCCTAAGGTCAGGGCCGGCAGCCTGAATAATAGCGTTGTTGCAAAGCATGCCGATTTTGATCAGGGCAAAACTCTCGCTCCGCCCCACCGGCGATACCTGGGAAAGCTCCGTCATCAAGGTAAACTTCTGCGAATTGGTGACAATTTCCACCACCCGCATTTCTCCTTCGGTCAAGGTGCCGGTTTTATCGGTGCAGATGACCGTGGTTGAACCCAAAGTTTCAGCGGCCACCAGTTTTCTGACCAGGGCCTTTTTTTTTAAAATGCGCTGCATGCCAACGGCCAAAATAACGGTCACCGCCACCACCAGACCTTCAGGAATGGCGGCCACGGCCACGGCCACGGCCGTGTTAAACATCATTAAAACGGAGTTGCCCCGTAAAACGCCAACCCCGAACAATAAAGCGCTCAAGCATAAAATAAATACGCTCAAATGGCGGCTGAAGGCATTCAGCTTCTTTTGCAACGGCGTCGGTTCTTCTTTAACGTCCCTAACCAGTCTGGCGATCTTGCCCAGCTGGGTCTGAACGCCGGTGGCCACGATCACCGCGGTGCCGCGGCCCTGGGAAATGGTGGTGCCCATGTACAGCATATTAAACCGCTCCGCTAAAATCTTGCCCTTGTCCAAAACGTCTGAAGATTTTTCCACTGTTTGCGGTTCGCCGGTCAGAGCCGCTTCCACCGTTATAAGCTCCTTGGATTCAATCAACCGCGCGTCGGCTGGCACTTTATCGCCCATTTCCACCACAATAACGTCGCCCGGCACCAAATCTTTGGCCAAGATCAGGCTGACTACGCCCGCCCGGATAATCTTAGATTCCGGGTTAACCAGCTGCCTGAGTTTTTCCAGGGCGTTCTGGGCTTTATTTTCTTGAAAAAAACCGACCACGACGTTAATCAGCACCGCCGCAAAAATTACACTGGCATCAATGGCTTCGCCCAAAAAAATGCTTAAACAGCCGGCAATGATTAAAACATAAACCAAAACGCTCTTAAACTGATTAAAAAGAATTTCCACGCCGGTTAAAGGCTTTTGACGGGGCAGTTGGTTAAACCCGTGTTTAATTTTTAACCGACTGACCTCATCAGCCGTTAAACCCAAAACAGAACTCTTTAATTCCTTTAGAGCCTGCTGAACCGTCAAATTGTGCCAGAGAATCTCTTTCATAAGCTTGCAACGTGTATTGTGTGACGCGCATCGGAGCAAAAAACTATATAGGCTGCCACCCGACTCGTTGTTGTGGCGGACGGCAACGATACACGATATACGTTTAACATTATAACAAAAATTAATGAAATTCACTATTAAAACTATTAAAACTCTATAATGTCATACTTGAGGGAAATAGAAATGTCATACCTTAAGGTAAAATAGAATGGTTAATCATTAACCATTCCAGCTATGACATTAATCACTATGTCTGCTAAAGAATTAGATAGATTTCAAATCATTAAGAAATTGATTGATAAGCATCTTAACGGCA
>LCKE01000051.1 GCA_001001205.1 Parcubacteria group bacterium GW2011_GWF2_45_11
TCTGCCCAGCTTTCGGGCAGGAACAATTCGCCATCCAAAAGGCAGTGGAAATCGCCGGCGGTGTAATTCAAATGGACAGTCTCCACACAGTTGTCTTTTTTGCCGGTATTGCCGCACCATTGACGTTGAACACCGGGCGTCTGGTCGCCTTTTTTAGGATGGCCGGTTTCATCAATGATCCCGATGGAATATGGATGCGGATGTTCACTTGCAACGATGTGCCGAAGCGTATCGCGCATACGCATCTCGTCCCACTTGTGCAGGGAAAGAAATTGTTGCAGATTTCGTGGCGGCAACCCGGCGGCATCCGCCATCGGCTCGATACTTTTACGCTGCAGGTCGGAAAGCTGGCCGGTAACGTAAGCTTTGAGCATTTCAGCAGGCTCAATTCGACCGAAACAGTCATCAAATTGTCGCAGGTACTTGTTCAACATTGGCTCCAATTGTTTAATTTGTTTGGCATCCATACCGTATATCCTTTCAAAATAAGAGCTTCTGAAAGAATGTATCGGTCAGCCGCCTGAAAATCTTGAGCTAAAATGGCGTTGTAGAGTTAGGATACCTCTAATAATTCATTTTGGCGACATAGCAAATCTTTTTGTCGCCAGTCAGCGTCAGACAAACGCCGCTGGGCTTAATTCGCAATTGCCGGAGCTATTCAAGGGCATCAAACTTAAAATGCTCTAATTTGATATCTAATCTTTTATGGCTTGTGTTTCGTGCAAATTTAACTTTTACATGCTTCGGCGAGGTAATTTTGACCTCAAGCAATCGTCCATTTCTCTGCCATTCAACACTGATCGGCCCCTGACCAGAGGATACCGTACCATTTGCCCATGTCAAACCACACAGTCGAGGACTTATTTCGAATGCATGACCACCCGCACACTTCTGTTTTACTCCTAAAATAACTCGGTTGAAGTAATACAATGGTGCCGAGGACCATGCGTGACAGTGGCTTCGCGTCGGAAAGACATTGTTTCCCAGGGTGCCACTTGCAAAACTTTCCCATACTGTTGTCGCACCAGCTTCCAGCATAGGTGAATAGTTTTGATATACTGAGGCAATGACTCTTTCCGGCATACCAACTTTTTCAAGTGCTTCATACAAATAAAAAATCGCAAACGGCGATCCTACTTTTGTCATCCATTGCGGCGGCAATTTAATATTCTTAATAGCGTGTCGAACATTAGCATTTTTGAGTACATCATAAATTATAGCAAGGAAGCTCGTATGCTGACTAAACGACTTACTTATTGAATTATCCTCATGAATGCTGTCAGGAAATGCCTTTTTATCCTTATCCCATAATTTGTTCAAAGATGAACACAACTGAATTCGCAACTGCTTAAGATTTTCTATCTCTTTGGTATCACCAAGTACTTCAGCACACTTTATGGCCGCTCCTACTGCACCCACAAAAAACAAACTGTTGTGAAGTACTGTCTTGTGTCGTTGATCAATCGGTGCCCAATCAAACATATTCCAGTATGGTGCAGTGAATAAACCCCGCTCATCTCTCATGCCTGCGGCATTATTAATGTTCTTTAGCACCGCAGGCCATAAAGTTTTTAACCATTTTACATTTCCAGTATACCAGTAATAATCCCATACTGATAATACCCACAGAAAGCTCCATGCAGATAGAATACATTCCCATGAGGACGGGACTTGACTTGCAACAAGTGGATATTTCTCAAGCGACTGGGCGGCCAATTTTATGCACCGTGCTGCAATATCCACACTGCCAAAAACCCCATACGCAAATAAAGCTTCGTTTCGGGCATCGCCAACCCAGAGCGTCTGCTCATATAATGGACAGTCTGTAAATGTATCCTCCATACACAGCTTTAGTGTATGAGCGGATATTTGCCAGATTTCATTTAATTGCTTGTTACTGCACGCAAAACTTCCCAAGTAATTGACTGGATATGTCGATTCAATAAGTTCACACTTGCGTATGCGAATAGGGCGTTTAAAGTTACGAAAGGTAATAAAAAGATATCGGCCGGAACGTCTTTTGAAAGAAATAAACCTGTTGATGCCGGATTTGGTTATATATCGCATTCCATTGCGGTTACCATCTGTGTGTTGAATTCTGCCATTAGAATCGATATATTCAACGCCACATATATCAACAACCACGCCAGATTCCGCATCGAGTTCAAATGAATAGTACCCGCAATTTTGCCGACCAAGATCATAACACAATTCGATATCGCCCTGCTTAGACGGATACACGATCGTAGGTTCACTATTGTCATACGTCAAGGCTGATGCCCGCTTGATAAATTTGCTTCCACTTCCAAGCTCCTGGCGATTAACAAAATCTGAAAAAGCATCCTTGACAAACATCTGATCAGTGGCAAGACATTTTGCTCTTAGTCCAATTTTCATCCTGAATTCATTAATGCTCTTAATAGAAGCGAGCAATCCCCTCACTGTATTGGAATACTGCCGCAATATTTCCTGATGGTCTGTGTTTTCATGAGCGAAATCAAAATGAACAAGGTCGTCACCGGCAAATGCAAATTCATTCAAAGGAACAAAGCACCATGGATTCTCATAGCTATGTTTGACAGGATTTTCCAATTCATACTCACCTGCGACATGCAGTCTGAAGCTTGTTTCTTTATTATGCGTATAGCACGGTTTAGAAACGAATGCTGTAAGAATATGAGAGCCAGACTTCAATGTGTACCGGCCATTTTTTTTAGAAATACCATCTACCGAAATGATAAAATCTTCAGATACAATTCTCATCCGACACATGCGTTTGGCTAATATGATCGTCGCAATGCCGCATGGTGAAGACACGTTAACATTAAGCTCGATTAATCCTATATGCATCAGTCTCGCTACAGGTACACAGAAGTTACCGCCTTCAGCTTTTACTATTTTGGCGCCCATAACCCGTCCAAACGAAACAAGCTTCTTTGTGAGAAGCGGAACATCACGCACATTTAGGCCTTTCCATGGCCCAGCATATGTTCTGCATACAATATAAGCTTTTTGAAATTGTTCCTTCCCTTCTAAACGGGAATCGTAATATTCAGCCGGCGACATCTGCACGCTTATTTTGGGGGTGTTTCTTTGCCATGCTTTTAATTGAGCAACCTGCCAGTTATGGTCCGAAACAATACACTTGCGTTTTTTATCAACAAATACAAGGTCTATCTGTGCCAATAATCCTGGCATTTGGCAGATTCTATGAAAGTCACCAACTCCATAATAAATAGCTATTATTTCAATGCTATTGAGCCCTTCGGACAAAAAAGGCTTGATATCGATTTGGTCATATTGGTAGTGCTGCGGCCAACTTCTGCATGGGCCATCACTGACCCATTTGCCATTAATTAACAATCGGTAAAAGCTATCAGCTGTAATGCGTATAATTGCGTTTTGAACATCTCGAATCCGGATTTGCTTTTTGGCAACTATGGCCTGATTATATGCCTTGCTGCCATAAGGTTTTGCCCAAATCCACTTAGCTTTTAATCTGTCTACCTTCATTTATTTCTACTTTTCCAAAATCATTAGCTGCGTTTACCATTGCAAGATAATTGTCCACCGGCCACAAAAGCAAATGTCAGTAATTACTCATAATGCAGTAGCCGCACAAAGTTATACGCTTTGTTTTCAACATACGAACGCAAACTACGTTGCCAGAAAGCAATTGTCAATATACAAACTATACTCAAACTTAGGGGGTTTAGCTTACTGCCGTCTGTTCTTTTTTTCTCGCCAGTGCCTCTTTCACATCCACTATGAAAGCGTGTGAAATCGAATAGCGTAAGGCGATGGGAATGACCAATGCCGCAAACAATGATCCCAGTCCGAAAGTCAGCCAGACCAACCGACGGATTGCCTCTGGTGTCTGGTTGTCGCTACCGCTGACAAAACCGACCCAGGCAAGACAAACGCTGGCAATAAACGTGGCCAGCGAAGCAACCAGCTTGGTCATAAAAGCGGAAATGGCTGCATAACCGCCGTCCTTGCGCACGCCCGACTTTAATTCGTTGACCTCGGCCACATCGGCAATCATTGAACCGGATATGACCGAGAATATGCCGATTCCGAACCAGTTGAACATATTGCAGGCGGCGAACACGACCACCGCAATCGGCACAGTGAATCCGCCCAGCAACCATACGGTTGTCGGTTGCAGTATTCCGCCAAGAAACAGCGTACCAGCCAGCAGGTTGGCACCGGCAGCTATCGCTGCACCAATGCAAACGGCGTATTTTTTATCTAACTTGCGCGCTAGCGGCGCGGCATAGATGGCACCCAAACCGCAGAGCACCATCCCGCCACCGTGGGTTAGCGTCTTCTGTAACGCCGTCAAATGCATATAATAGACATACAGATACATCTGCAATGTCGCGACAAAAATCGCGCTGACTGAGCCGATGCAACAGAAAGAAATGATTAGCCGCAAGTGGCGATCGGCGACAACTTCCAGTGAGTTGCAAAAAAACATCTTGATTCCTTTGCCAGTCTCGGCGATCCGACCCCGCGTGTCTTGCATATAGTGGCGAGTGGCCAGCGCCACAATAAAAACAAATATCGCAGTGAAGATTGCGAAAACCGTACCCATGCGGATGAAATTGGACGATATGCTGGTAGCCTCATGCCCGCTTGCCGCTTTGTCGGGAAAGAAAATAGACCAAGCCAACGCCGGTCCCAGCAGGTTAACCAGCATGCCAACCACAAAACGGGCGCTTTGCAGTTGCGATCGCTGGTAGTAATCAGTGCAAATCTCAAACCCCAGCGCCGTATATGGAATGACGAAGATAGCATACGCCGTGCGATAGATGATATTGATGGCCATCAAGTACAGAAAAAGAAGTCCGTCCCTGCCGAACGGAGCGGGTACTGCCCATAAGAAATAAAAACTCGCGGCCATAAGCAGTCCGCCAAGCAGGATATAGGGATGCCGTCGGCCCCAGCGAGAATGAGTATTATCGCTCATGTAACCAACGGTTGGATCGATCAAAGCGTCCCAGAGACTCGATAACGAGAAGGCCAAGCCGGCTAGATCGAAGCGTAATCCAAGCGCCTGGGTGTAATAGAGCATAGCGAACGCGCCAATGCCATTCATTGTCAGCGAAGTTACCCCTTCGCCCACCGCATAACCGATGATGTGGCTCCAAGGTGTTTCCCGCTGAATCTGCGAAGAACGATGGTACATATGAATCCTTTCGTGATCGTGAGCAAATGCGATTTGCCCAACTCAAGGCAGATGCCTATTATACCATTCCTACTAAAATATTACATACGAATGGCTGCACTATGCAGACTAATCAACTTTATCCCTGTCAAACCAACTCAAATGTGGATATTATGTATTTTCGAGTTGTACACCAAATTAACAACCTTGGCGCAATCAACTCGTCAGCCTCAATGCATCCACGATCGTCGGGTTGGTTCTTTGGGTATATAGTCCCTGGACCATGAAAGCTTAAACAGATTTTGAAGGCTTACATTTTTCACACTGCTGTCAAGAAAAACAAGGTTTATGCCCTTGCCGTGGCGTTCGATAAGATAAGCACCTATCCCGCCCCAGGCCACTGCCTGTTCCCACGAAACAATGGGCAGTTTAGGTCTGGCATCATCAGTCGGCCCTACCGTTACCTCTCGCCATATACCATCACCCAATAGAGGAATACTACTTGCACCTTTAACCGCAGTACTGCCCCAGCACGATGCCGGATTCAGACGCCACACCGACAGCAATGACGCATCAGGAGGTGTCTGCGCATATAAATTCATGCAATAACTGCCTGTTACATTAGGAAGCGTGCTGGGTATATTAACAACACTCCACGCTCCAAATTGTGAACCGATATAGGAAACTGGATTGGTATTACCAACTACAATAGAACCAGAAAGTACTTTTGATGCCGAAGGGCAAAATCGGATTTTATCATCCACATAATACTTTTTCAAGATTATATCCCAAGTTACAACCGCCCCATTTACCCTCGCAAGAGACGGACACACCTTGTCTCCGTTCTCGGCGGCATAGTTACCGAAAGCAAGTCCCCAACTGTGAAGTTGAGCTTTATCGACAACGTTCCTTGCCTGTTCCCTGGCTTTACTTAAAGCCGGCATCAACATCGCAAGCAGCAATGCAATGATAGATATAACAACCAGTAACTCAACCAAAGTGAACGCTCGTGTTTTAGTTTTTACATTTAGTTCCATTTTGTATCCTTTTTTTCTGCATCCATACGTTTGAGACCAACCCATCAGCGACAACTGTCATCTCTAACTCAACAGCTCATTTAACGAAACAACCATTTTAACAAAACTGCCTCTGCATGGATTGATGACCAAAATTATCAATCCATGCAAATAGGCATTCTAACACAATATTCTTTTTGACAAACAAAAACCGTCTATACATTCCTTCTGCGAAGCAGCAACCCGCCAAGACCAAGTATTGCCAGTGTCATAGGCTCTGGAATAGCTGTAACCACTGTATAACCTGGTACTATTTCGTTATATGTGGCACTGACATTTCCAACGATACCATTTCCTGTAATCTTGCCGGCAGCAATAAGCGCATTAACTAAAGGAAGACGATCGGTCTCCAGCAAAAGCAAAGAAGTTGGTCCACTGATGTCTATCACTCCGTCGACCACAAATTGTGATACGCCCATCATCTGCATTACACCACCGCTCATGATATTAACGGTTGCCGTAGCGCGAATATAATTGTCCCAAGTTCCGCCTTGCATCACACCGCCATTGGTGATATTGACAACGGCACTGCCTAAAGTTGCTGACCCTATACGCCAACCTTCACTCTTCGCAACAGATCCTGCGCCATCTATGTTGAGTATTCCAATGGCGTCAGTATTTTCTCCGCCGACCCATGCCTCGCCAAGACCCCATATCGGGGTACCAAGTTTCCCACCAGCCACAACGTTCAGTGTGGCGGTTTGACCCCAGAAATTACCAACATGCAGCCACTGGGCGACTGCTTGAGGCATAGTCCCATCAATAGTACTGGCATTCGCACCTGTCAGGTTAATCCGAGAATCGCCAATGCTATCCGGCGTCATCGTCGGAACAGTACCCTCACTCCAATTCGCAGCCGTGCTCCACTTGCCGTCCAAGGTTGCGTTAGTCCAGTCATTTGCTGCTAACACTTGCATCGCCATGGACAACACTACAACAACATACCCTACAAACACAATTTTTCTAATCATTTCTTTTACCTCCTAACACATTTTTACTAACCACTTATGGGTATTTTTGTAGTATCGGGTAACACACCCGATATCAAACACCCTTTTCTTACAGTTCGGAATGAGTATTTTCCGTCCGGCACACACCGGGTAACTTTCACCAATCAAAATACTCATTCTTCAACTCAATTTTTCAATCTACATCATAAAACTCACAAGGTCATAAATATCGCAAGTCAAGCTGATAATATTTTTACTCTTCTTAGCTGCTCCTAATCCGGGATACTTCCTTCTTCAGGAATACCCAGAAAAAACAGTACCTATTGCGAACAAGCCGGGTTAAGGGAATCGGTACAGCTAAGCCATTGGCTTGCAAAATCAGCAAAGTCAAGAAAATTAACATAACA
>LCKE01000052.1 GCA_001001205.1 Parcubacteria group bacterium GW2011_GWF2_45_11
TGTATGGGTGCTCTTCGACGAAATCCACCGACTCCCACGGTCGCGTGGGATCGAGTAATTTCATCTTCGGTACGATCTCTTGCTGAACATGTTCATCGGATGCCTCATTCAATGTTTCGGCCAGTGCATAAGTCACTTCATAACCTGTGTCGGCAATAAGTTTAATCGTCCGTCGGATCACAACGAAGCACATTACAAATCAAGCGCGTACCGCTTTGTTCCGGAGCTGTAGGCACATCCAGACCCTCATATTCCATATTAAACGGAGGAAGGGATCGCTCAATCGTGCCGTAACGCGGAATCATGACCCGCGCATCATGCCCCAATTTATTTAAAGCCCTCGGCAAAGAAAACATTATCTCGCCCAGACCCCCAACTTTGGCAAACGGCGCTTCTTCAGAAGTAACAAAAAGAATCCTCAACGGAGGTTTTTTGCCTAGAAATTTAATTAAATCATTAGCAAAGCGCATAAAACATTACAGTTTTTAGAAAAATTTGTTATGTGCTAATCAATTTTTTAAATTCCTCCACCATCGGAACTTGTTCCGCCTCCACGCCATAGTATTCGGCCAAAGAAAGCGCGAACCAATCAGCCAAGATCAAAGAAGAAAAAATTGCCTGAAGCCGATTTTTCCCATGAATCATAACTACTTCCACCGGAAGCTTACGCGCGCGATACATTTTTTCAAGAATTTTCATTCTTTTTTGAATCCGCGGGTGATCACCCGCATCTTTTAAGAAAATAAAATGAAATGGCGCGTTTAGTTTTTTACGCTCTTCGACGCGAGTCCGCGCTCGCCGCACATCAACGTTAGTCCGCGCTTGAAGATCAAATCCGGTCATTTCATTATGATTTAACTCCGGCAAAACATTGGCAAATGCCGGGATTTTTCCGGTTTCATTGAGTTTGATTTTCCAAGCATATCCCACCGCACGGTTCCTGACCGAGGTATAAATGACCGGAACACTCTTTCGCAATTTTTTTGCCAACGCCACCCCCTTTGTCCGATAAAGTTCTGCATTAATAAGATGATATAACTTACTGGTTAGAATGAGCGCCGGATCTTTTCGCATTATTTTAAGAAGCGCCCGTAAATTAAACCCCAAACCCATCCGCGGCTGAATCCCGATATCCGGCATCTGCACATACGGTATGCTATATTTACGCGCCATATTCAAAAGCTTGCCGCCGATAGAAATCGCGGCGAGCGGAAAACCAAGCGATCGAGCCGTCCGGAAAGCATCCAGTGCCTCCTCGGTGTTGCCTGAATAAGAGTCAACGATGATAAGAGTTTTTTTTCTATCTTGAACGGAAATTTCCGGCAAACCATAATTTTTATGAATGATGACCGGCAATGATGGGTCGTAAGCCAGAAGAAGCTCGGCCGCCAACCCGGATCCTCCCATTCCGGCAATCACAAAACGCTCGTATTTTCTCAAACGAGCTTTATTCTCGATTTTAGGGACGTACAAAAATTGTTTATTAAAATTTTTTATGGAGTCATACATGCTCATATCTGACAAAATTATTTATAAATATCCCTTCTGTGACCAACTTTAAGAACTATAATATTGCCATCATTAATATCAATAAATACTCGATAATCTCCGATTCTAAAACGCCACTCTCCGAAAGCGGCGTCTTTTAATTTATCGGCAAAATGCAATGGATTCGCCGTGCTAACATAAAAATCCAGTTTCGTAATAATCCGTGTTTGAATATCTTTCGGAAGGCATTTTAAATCTTTAAGCGCCGATAACTTAAAATAATATTTCATAACTTGAATATGGATTTCAATTCTGCCGAAGAATAAAGTTTTTTCTCTTTGCGGACTTTAGCGATGGCCGCCTTGAAAATGCTGGATTGCGCCATTTCCAAATCTTCCGCCGACAACTCAAGTTTAGCCTTTATTTGCTCATATTGCTCCAAAGGCAAAATAACCACCGGCTTTTTGCCGATGATTTGCGGTTTTACACCACGGATTTGAAATAAAATTTGTTTGGTAGTCATGACTTAACAATAGCAAATTTCAACAGCGATGTCCAATCCACAAAACCTATTCCAAAAATTTAAAAGTGGAGAGGATTTGACGAAAAAATGTTTTAACGTCTTGAATGGGACGATGATAAATACTAACTACGACAACGCCACCATTGGGATGCCGGATCTCTGCATTTGATTTGGTAAATGTGCCTTCAGTTTCAATATCCCAGTCAATCGCCGCCCTTAAATCATCCTGCTTAAAATTTTCACAACGTGCATTTTCCGGATATGCTCCACAATAAGTAATACCCATCATATTAAGACTATTTTGAGAAATATACCCGTAAGTCAAGATATAGGATATACCATTTAATTTCCCGTCCCAAGAAATCTCCCGTTCTGCATCAAATCCTTTCTGCATAGTAAGGTCTGCCGGATGCTTTATCTCAAACCCGTATTTTTCGTTGCGGTAGGTTTGCCATCCCGAAATATCCGCCTGCCCTAAACTCGGTTTGGGACATTCTGCAAACTCGCAATTGGGGCCGGTGGGGCCGACTTTTGACCCGTCGGGGCAGAGTTTTGCATCCCGGATGCAAACAATTTGTCTGGGTGTGGATTGAAAATAATCCAGACCCATCAAATATCCACCCAATAGCAAAATCCCTACGGTAAGGGATAGAACTATAATTTTGAAATTCATTAAATTATTGATAATGATTATTTATATCTATAATTTCTACAGTATCTTTTTGCATAAAAATAAATATAGCACGATATTTCTGATCAATTCTAAAACTCCAGAACCTAAATTGTTTTGGTTCTAAGAGCTCCGTTTCTAGGCTTGGATGAGAAATATTTTGCTCAAAAAGCAGTTTTTGTTTATCAAACTTTTCCTTAAGCTTTCGTTTCTTAAGAAATTCTACTAGCCGAGGATTTAATGGCAAAATTGTCATGCATTAAAATAAGACGAGTCCATGAGCCCTTTTTCTAAGCTTTTTAAGAACTCTGCGTTATATTTTTTGGTTGCCTTAAATGCCTGCATTATTATTGCGGGGTTTCGGGTGGGTGGCGGAGAAAAAATATCATTCTCGATTTCCCTGCGCATTTGTTCATAGCGCATTGTTTTCTCGACCAATGTCTCGTATTCTTTTTTAGGTATAGTAACTGTATTCATATTCTTATGATAGACACTTTATATGCTGTTGTCAAATTAAATGATTACTTAATAAATTTAAAAGTGGAGAGGATTTGATATAAAACAGCATCTTCCCATCCTTCATTTTTACTTTGAAACTCAAATATATTACCGTTTTCAAAAAAAGGTGGCTATAAGGGGTCTGTTATCAGCAGTAAATTTTATTACCTCATTATTGCCTGTGGGTATTTTAAACATTTATGCAATATCTGTAAAAATACGGGCATCTTTCATTTCGCGTAAAATCCGCGCCGGGGTTTCGGCCAGCGATCCGGTATTCTGCAAAACGCGCGCTAACGCAGGCCGTTTATCTTCGCCGGCAACATATACAATTGACTGATGAATTTCGTTGCGGAGAAACGGCAAACGCAGGGTTATACGCAAAGGGGTCAAACTTTTTTGCGGCGTGGCATCATACCCCAACACCCATTTATCCTCTTCCTCAAATAATTTATTAAATAGCGCCGGATTTTCCGGATACGGCAAAATACCGGCGGTATGCCCATTATCCCCGATTCCCTGCGTGGCGAAAATTTTTCCGTCCGGATGCGCTTCTTTCCAGGCACGAAGCTCTGATTCATACGAATGAACGCTTTCCTGCAACCCTTCCAGAACTTTGCCTTGCCGCCATTCTTCAGCAATAACATCATTGGTCTTTCCACCCCAAGGATGTAAAAAAACAGCACCCGCCCGTTGCGCCTCCAAATAAAATGAGGTGCTTTGCAAAGACAAAAAATTGCTGGCAGAAATATCCGGACTGTAGCGCTCATCTAAAACACCTATGGTGGCGCGAGCGCCAAAGTGTCCGATATTTATTTCTTTGAGCAGATGCAGGGCCGATCCTCCGGATACAAGAAAAAGTATAGGGCTTGGTTCACAGGCCTCAAAAGAAAGATTGATCACGCTCCCGGCGCGCCGGAGCGCATTCATATTATTTTGGCAGCGAATTATTTCCATTATTATACTTAAATCATCGAAATTTCTATTGCGAATAACATTATAAAATTTCCTGCACCCTTCTGCGCATCTCTTCTAATCCCATCATATCACGCTTGTGATAGCGGATGAATCCTTCGCGGTCCACGAATAATGTCTCGGGCATGGAAAAACCGTTAATGGCTTGGTACAGCGTATCATCCGGATCAAGCAATAAAACAATCTTGCTGGTGACGCCGTATTCATCCGAATATTTTTTAGCAATTTCCAACGTTTCTCTGCGATCAACCGCAATTACCGTAATCTTACCGCCGAATTCCTGCTGAAGAGCGGCCAAATCCGGCAATTCTTTTTTATAATACGGAGACCAGGAAGCCCAAACATTTATCACCCTGGGTTTGCCGCGAAATTCGGATAAATTCACGGCCTTTCCCGTGTAATCGCTAAGGATCAATTCCGGCATACGCTTATCTTCCGGAGAAATAGGAACCTCAACCACATCGCGCCAGCTTAAAATGTAATAAACAGCTCCCGCGGCAATAACAACTGCTATAATAAACCAGAATATCTTGCCGCTCATAGATGAAGCGCTTCTTTTAGCTCCGGTTGATCAAACCCCACGATAATTTTTCCGTCAACATCAATAACCGGCACCCCGAGCTGTCCGGATTTTTGGATCATTTCATCACGCGCCCCTGCGTCTTGGGCCACATTTTTTTCTTCATACGCCACGCTGTTTTTTGCGAAAAATTCTTTGGCCATCTTGCAGTAAACGCAGGCAGGGGTGGTATAAATTTTTACGTTAACCATTTATCTTTAAAACACTAACAGCACCAACAGAAACTAACAGCACTAACAGTCTACGTTTTTCTATTCGCGCTGTTCGCATCAAGCGCCAAAGGCGCTTTTGTTCGCGCTGTTCGTGATTCTTTATATTACCTCATTATTATAGCATGTCTTGCAATAAATAACAGGCGCCTCATCTTGAGTATAGTTGGTCGTAAATGATGCTCCGCATTTATCACATGTCCGGGGAATTACCCGCAAATTTTTTATCCACTGGCTGAATTTCTCATCAATCCGGCAAAAAGGGCACTGCCGCGGCAAGGGAAAATTTCTTTCCCGCAAGAATTTTAATTCCATGGGTATAATCCGGAATCCCTTGCCGCAAGTCGCGCATTCAATAACTTCCTGAAGTATGGAGTCAAGGGCGTTTTTAATATGATCCGGCAGGTCTCCCGCTTTTTGGGTAATGGGGTAAGTTCTTTTCTCCTCATCCAGCCATTTATATCCTTGAGTCAGTGCCTCTTCTTTCGTGAGAGGAAAAAATCTCTGCGCCAGCGTGTCATTATACGGAAACGCGCTTAATTCTGCCGGAAAAAACTCCCCGTATTGATATATTATCTTTCGGATTTCGTGTTTCGAATTTCGGATTTCGGAAATGTACGGCATCTCGTCCATGTGCTTTTTAATTTGCGGCACAAGTTTTTCATATTTTTCCTTGGAATATTTTTTATTCAAAATACAATACTTTCCTTTCCGTAATCCCGCACACCCGAAATTATTATCCCCTCCAAAGGTAAATTGACAATAATCCAACGAATGTGCATTAAGTCCCGACTCCACACAAAATTTAAGATTAGCGCTATCTTGACCAACTGCGCATGATTCATAAGATAATTGCAGATTATTGCCCCAGGCCGATACGTCATAACAATCCTTGATTGGCGGCAAAGAAAGCATAAAAAGAAATTTACTGTCTTCGGCAGGACCCCATATTTCATAACATTCTTTACAATTTTTACACTGAAAATAATGACTGCCGCTGGAATTTACGGAAAAATCATCCATATGCGGCTTAGGCAACAGAGTTTTCCAGTGTTCTTCGGATATGCGCTTGGCTTCCTGATATTTGGCAAAAGAGCCGAGATCCCATTTTTTCATTTCTTCTTTATACCCTTCGGGGCTGTATTGCTTGTTGAAAATGCGATACTTTTGATTGCGCAGGTTCGCTGAAGCAAAACAATTTTGGCATCCATGGGAGTCACGTAGAAAAAAACAGTCCAGCGATTCCGATACCTGACTTCTCAAACCCGCACACCGGGAATTTTTATAGGAGTGCATGGAATCATAGCAAAGCTCGGATTGCAAAATTAAGGAAGAATCCAATATATCGCGACAATTTTTAATATATACGCCGTGCGCGCAATCCTCATCAAAATCCGCCTGATAAATCAAATAACAATTTTTCAGGTTTCCAGCGTGGTTAACATAGGGAGAGTTTATAAGCGAAGTTATTTCTATTGATAATCCGGGCCGCGGCGCCTCATGAAACAAATCATTATATTGCTAGAAAAATGGCTTGGAAAAATCATACTCGCGCCCGTACTGATACGGATCCCATTTATCCGACCACCAGCACTTTTGGCAATATACCGGATATGTATATTCCGGGGCGTAACTAGAAATCATATTTTTTCCGCACAAATCGCACTTTCTTTTATAAAACGTCCGCTCATTCCGAAATAACAAACGCAGCTGTAGCCGGCAGTCCGGACAAAACGTAGGCGGCGGAACGTGAATTTTTTCATAAAATGCAAAGTCCTCCGGTTCGATAGTGAACCCGCTTTTACAATTTTGACAGGTTTTTGTTTCAGGACGTATCATACTTTATAGCAAAGTTAAAAACTCCTCAACGGTCAAGCCGGATTGTGTAATAATCGCTTTCAATGTTTTGGGTGTTAAATCTTTACGATGGAACGGCACGGTAACTCTCAAACTCCGATTAGCAAAATGACGAAGTTGGATATGACTGCCCGATTGATGAAATTCGTAAAAACGAGCTCGTTTAAGAGCCCGAATTACAAGAATAGACGGAATACGAGGTAATTTCGACATAAAATTTATGCCGATACTCTAATTCTTTCTCTATGAAAACCTGTCCTTGAAAATGACAAAGGTTTTTCTTTAAGCACCGCCTCCAAGTAACAACGAATTGCATCTTTAACCATTTCCCGGGCCTCTTTCAAAGAGTCACCTTCGGTCACCAGTCCAGGAAGTTTAGGAACGGTTACGGTATAACCGGCCCCATTCGGATCAAAAATCGCTTCGTATTGATATACTGTTTCTATTCGTTTCTTCATATTCTTATGTGTAGGAATCCGTCGCGTTGTTAACACTTTTAACCTTTCGGGGTAAAGTACAAACAACATGACAATTCACAAATCTACACGGCTCACTCCCGTTCAAA
>LCKE01000053.1 GCA_001001205.1 Parcubacteria group bacterium GW2011_GWF2_45_11
CAGCCAGCGTAAACAACCTCAAGGTTTTCATGATCTTTGCCTTTCTGAAAATGCTACTTGGTTGACGGTTCAACAAAATGATGTTCAAAACAAAATACTATATCATCCGTAAACTTATTTGTCAATCCTTAAAACTCGGGGTAAAATAGGGCTATGAATGAAATATCCCAGTCCATCTTAAAGACCCTGATCTATTTTGACCTTCATGATTATCCGCTGACCCTGATGGAAATTTGGAAATGGTTGTACACGGAGAGGCACGGCGCCTTACTCGCAGGCACGGCGGGATCTGTCATGGATATTGAGAGAACGCTGGGCCAGCTGTCAGATAAGATTGGCTCAAAGGACGGCTTTTATTTTTTAAGCGGGCGTCAGGCGCTGGTTAAATTGCGTTTGGCCAGATACAATATCAGCGAACAAAAATTTAAGCGGGCGAGAAAATTTATCAGGATTATAAGATTAATTCCTTTTGTCCGCTGCGTCATGGTCGTTAATCGCTTGGCTTACGGCAATGTTCATCAGGACAGCGATGTTGATCTGGCGGTCATCGTCCAAAAGAACCGTTTGTGGCTGACCCGGCTGCTGCTCATCGGCTGGTTTTCCCTGCTACGGGTCAGGCCGAAACAGATTGCCCGATCCCAGGCCATTGACCTGAGTTTTTTTATCAGCGAGGACAGTCTGAATTTGCTCTCGTTAAAATATCCGCAGGACGTTTTATTTCCGTTCTGGGTGAATCAGTTTGTGCCGGTTTATGACGACGGCATTTTTAAGGATTTTATTAAGGCCAACCAGTGGGTCAAGACGTATTTGCCGAATGCGTTTCCGTACCGCTTAAATGAGCGCCGGCAAGTAGGTGAGAGTCAATTGGTTAAGCGGGTGATGAGGTTTATCGGTGATTGGGATTTTTGGGAAAAATTAGCCAAAAGTTATCAATTGAAAATAATGCCGCAGGACCTTAAAGCGATGATGAATCAGGACAGCCGGGTGGTAGTCAATGAAAAGTTTTTAAAATTTCACCGGCACGACAGCCGGCGGGCAGTGCAGGAAAAGTTTGATGAATCGGTGAGCAGGTTGGTTGGGTAGATTGGGTGATGGGGCGATCAGGTTCTTGGGTTTTTAGTCATCAGTCATAAATTATAGATTATATTTGCTATGAAATTGTTGGATAAAATCATTACTTACGGCTTGTATTTATTCGTTTTTTTAATGCCTTGGCAAACCAGGTGGATTTATCATGAAGGTTTATTAAACGGGGGAGTTTGGGAATACGGCCGATTTAGTTTATACGGCACGGAGATACTGTTAGTCGTCTTGTTAGGGCTGTCGCTGGGGCAAGTTATCAGATCAAGATACAAAATATTCCGGCTTGTTCGGCCGGCGGACAAACAAAATTCAAAACTTTGGTTTTTTGTCGGGCTATTGGTGATTTGGTCAGCTTTGACGATTTTATGGTCTTCGGACAAACAACTGGCTTGGTATGGCTGGTTAAGGCTGGCAGAGGGCGTTGGCCTGGTCTGGCTGATAACGCAAAACGTAAAATTAACAACGAAAAATTTAGGCCTGGCCTTGATCACCGCGGGCGTGGTGCAGTCATTAATGGCGGTTGGGCAGTGGGTGATGCAACTGTCTTTGGCTAATAAGTGGCTGGGTTTGTCTTTTTTAAATCCTTCAGCTTTGGGCACGGCGGTGGTTGATAACGGGGTCGGTCGTTTTTTACGGGCCTATGGTTCCCTGCCGCATCCTAATATGCTGGCAGGGTTTTTGGTTATATGCTTGCTGGCGGCAGTTATATTAATAGTTATAGAATCATCAGGTAGAATGAAAAGGTTGTTACTGGCGGCAACAGCGGTTATGAGCATGGGTTTGTTTTTGACCTTTTCCCGGGCCGGCTGGCTGACACTATTCATCTGTTTAGTTGTTTATCTGTTGGCTGCCTGGTTGAAAAAATCAACTTTAAAAAATTTTTGGCCGGCGGTCTTAATCATTGTTTTGGTTTTCGGATTTTTAACTTATATTTACGGCGACTTAGTGCAAACCCGGTTAACTTCTTTGGAACGGTTGGAAGTAAAATCCAATCAGGAAAGGCTGGCGGCCATTGATCAGTCGCAGTCAGTCATTAAACAGCATTGGCTCGGCGGCGTCGGTTTGGGCCAGTACACCTTGGTTTTAGCCGGGCAACAGCCGGGGCTTATGGCCTGGGCTTATCAGCCGGTGCATAACACGGGGCTTATGGCCTGGGCGGAACTGGGTTTTGTTGGTTTGCTGTTGCTGATTTTAATTATGGCGGCCGTTTTTAAATCAAGGAGCGAATTTTATTTATTATTGATCGCCGTTTTGGTTTTGGGGGTTTTTGATCATTATTTTATCAGTTTTTATTTTGGCATAATGCTCGGCTGGCTGGTAATCGGCTGGGCCTCATTAAAGGCTTAAAACCCCGCACCCCCGCTTTATGTTCATCCGGCCTACCAAGGGCCTCATTAATTATTTGCAAACGGGCTTGACAGCCGTTTTATTTTTGTTAAAATACTAATACATCTAGCACTCCCAGACTAAGAGTGCTAACATTCATTAAAAATTTATCTAAGATTAGTAAAAAACCACGGATATATCGCAGAAGCGACGCCGACAGTTCAAAGGCTGCATCACTGACTAATCACAGCGACAGGCTGCTGATCAGTCATCATGTTATGGTCGGACATGGTGGTGTCTTATCTGCGCTTGGCCGTGTTAATCAAAACAATATGAATTTAAAACCATTAGGCGACAATATTGTCGTCAAAGGTCTTTCCAAGGAAGAGACCACAAAATCGGGCATTATTTTACCCGAAACCGTTGATAAGGAAAAGCCGGAACAGGGCGAAGTTTTAGCTGTCGGTCCTGGTAAATATCAAAATGGCCAATTAGTGCCCATGGAAGTCAAGGTCGGCAGCAAAGTTTTGTTTAAAAAATATGGACCCGATGAGTTTGAGATTGAGGGTGAAAAGGTCCTGGTTATTTCCCAGGATGACGTTGTCGGCGTCTTAGAATAAGCGCGGCCGACGGGGCTGTGACTGATTTGCTCGAGACCGCGAATAAATAACTTATTAATCATCAGTCATTCAATAAATATTAATTATTACACATTATGGCAAAAGATATTAAATTCGGTGAAGAGGCCAGGCAATTAGCCAAGAAAGGCGTGGATAAATTGGCTGATGCCGTTAAGGTCACTTTAGGCCCCCGGGGCCGGAACGTTGTTTTAGACAAGGGTTTTGGCGCGCCGACCATTACCAAGGACGGCGTTTCCGTCGCCAAGGAAATTGAATTGGAAAATAAATTTGAAAACCTGGGAGCGGAAATAGTCAAAGAAGTCGCTTCTAAAACCAATGACGTGGCCGGAGACGGCACCACCACCGCCACTATTTTAGCCCAGTCCATTATTGCCGAGGGTTTAAAGAACGTCACGGCCGGTTCCAATCCTTTGATGCTGAAAAAAGGCATTGAAAAAGGCGTGGAAGCGGTGGTTAACGCCGTTAAAAAATTATCCAAGGAAGTTTCTTCCCAGGCGGAAATTACTCAGGTGGCTGCCATTTCCGCCAATGATCCGGAAATCGGCAAAGTGATTGCCGAAGCCATGGAATCGGTGGGCAAAGACGGGGTGATCACGGTTGAAGAATCTCAGACCTTTGGTATTACCAAGGAAGTCGTGGAAGGCATGCAGTTTGACAAGGGCTATGTTTCCCACTACATGATTACCAATCCCGATACCATGGAAGCCGAGTATGAAGATCCTTACCTTTTAATTACCGATCAAAAGCTTTCTGCCATTCAGGATTTATTGCCGCTTTTGGAAAAGCTGGCTCAGTCCGGCAAAAAGGATTTGGTGATTATTGCTGAAGACATAGAAGGCGAGGCTTTGGCCACTTTAGTCGTCAATAAATTGAGAGGCACTTTTAATTCACTGGCGATTAAGGCGCCTGGCTATGGCGACCGCCGCAAGGAAATGCTGAATGATATCGCGGTTTTAACCGGCGGCAAGGTCATTTCCGAAGAGGTGGGCTTAAAGCTGGAAAACGCCAGCGTAGACATGCTCGGCCAGGCCAGAAAAGTTAAGGCGACCAAGGAGACGGCCACCATCATTGAAGGCAAGGGCGACCCTAAAGCCATTCAAGACAGAATCAGCCAGATTAAAAAAGAAATAGAGAACGTTGACTCAGATTTTGACAAAGAAAAGCTTCAGGAACGTTTGGCTAAGTTAGCTGGCGGCGTGGCCGTGGTTAAAGTCGGCGCGGCTACCGAAGTGGAAATGAAAGAGAGAAAACACCGGATTGAAGACGCTTTGTCCGCCACCCGCGCCGCGGTTGAAGAAGGCATAGTGGTCGGTGGTGGCGTGGCGCTGATCCGCGCGTCTGAGGCTTTAAATGATTTGGAGGTTGAGGGCGAAGAAAAGTTCGGCGTGGATATTTTAAAGAGAGCTTTGGAGGCGCCGGTCAGGCAGATTGCCGAAAATGCCGGCAAAGACGGTTCCGTGGTTTTGGAGGCCATTAAAAACCACCAGGGCAATTTCGGCTATAACGCTTTGGATGATCGGTATGAAGATCTGGTTAAAGCCGGCATTATTGATCCGACTAAAGTTGTCAGGAGCGCTTTGCAGAATGCCGCTTCGGCCGCTTCCTTATTTCTGACGACTGAGGTGATTATTACCGACAAGCCGGAACCCAAGGATGAACACGGTCATGGCATGCCTGGCGGCATGGGTATGCCGGGGATGATGTAAAGACAGCGCTAAGCTTAAAACCAAAACGCAAAATTAATTTTTAAAAAGCGTCGGTTTGATCCGGCGCTTTTTGGATTTACTAAAAGCGTTAATTATCCTATACTATAAGCGTAACCTATGGCAAAAATATCCCTCCGATTTTTGGTCTTGGCCGTCGGCAAAATTTAAAAATTTCGTCAAAATAATGCCTTCTTTTAAATATGACGGAAAATCATAAAAGAGAAATAAAATATTCCTCTGACGACGGTCATCCCTGGGAAGAACAGGACCCGGAAGAGTCAATGAAAGAACATCAGAGCTCAACTAAGATTCTGGAAAAAAGGGCTTTGCAAAAAGTGGAAACCGCCGGGCAGTTTATTTATGGTCAAAGTTTAACCTGGTATAAAGAGATTGCTATTTGGCCGATGTTGATATTACTGGTGATTGAGCTGGGCACCCGCGTGATGCAGACAAATTATTTGTATCTGTGGCCGCCTAAAATTTTTACTTGGTTTATTGTTGGCGCCAGAATAGTGCTATTCATTTATTTGGCTGTGAGCGCGGTCAGGCAGTATCAGGCCAATAAAATGCAAACAGTCACCGTTGCTATCATCGGCGGCGGTGTGGTGGGATTTTTGCTGGCAATTTTTCAGCTTTTTTGGTATTTTGAATTATGGACGTTTTTTAATCTGATCGGCCAGCCGTTACTTTTTGCCGCCCTGGGCGCGTTGATTAGCTGGGTGGTGTATACGGCGGTATTCAAGAAATCAATAAATCAATAAAACAAGGAATCAATAAATCCTTTTGGCTTCGCTCAGGGCAGACTAAAAGGCGGCAATATTATGATTATTTGATTTAATTTATTCATCAATTAATTTAAACAATATGGAAGATAAAATGTTAGACAAAGACGTAGAAGACAATAAAGTCATCGCCGCCATCGGCTACGTTTGGATTCTATGTTTAGTGCCTTTATTTTTAAAGAGACACTCAAAATTCGCCCAGTTTCACGCCAAGCAGGGTTTGGTTCTTTTTATCGTAGAGATTTTTGGCTGGTTGATTTTTTGGATCCCTTTGGTCGGCTGGTTGCTGGGGGTGCTGATTTTGATTTTTGCCATCCTGGGAATTATGAATGCCCTCCAGGGCAATTATTGGGAAATGCCGATTTTGGGCAAGTACGCGAAAAAGATTAATCTTTAGTCAAGCAGGTCATATAACGTTTTGTCAAGCGGAGTATTTGGCAAATAAAAGCCGTCTTTTAGGCCGAGTTCGGGACGGTTTTTAACTTAATTTAAACAAGTAAATTCTTGGGTGGTAGTAGATTTTAGTTAGGCAAAGATTTTATTATGACCAACCCCAATTTTATTAACATCGGTCACCGTGGCGCCTGCGGCTATGAACCGGAAAATACCCTAAGGTCTTTTAGAAAGGCTTTGGCCATGGGCGCGGACATGATTGAGCTTGATGTTTGGCTCACCAAGGACAATCATGTGGTGGTTATTCATGATGCTACAGTCAATCGGACCACCAACGGCAAAGGTTTTGTCCGGGATTTTACGCTGGCGGAAATTAAACAACTCAATGCCGGGCTGGGGGAGGCCATCCCTGCCTTGACAGAAGTTCTGGCCTTGTTAAACGGCCGGTCTAAATTAAATATTGAGATAAAAACCAAAACGGTGGCCGAAAAGCTAGCGGAGGAACTTAGCCAGACAGATTTTTCCAAGAGCGATTTACTTATTTCTTCCAATATTTTGGAAACAGTTTTGTATCTTAGGAACCAAAGCCCTGAACTGAAGATCGGCTGGGTTTTTAAGGCAGTTGATAATCCGCCATATTACGTCAGGCTGGTCAAAAATTTTATTGCCTTTTTACTCAGGTTAAAAAAGTTTTTACCGTTTATAAAACTCGGCTGGTTGTTTAAGGTCTTAACTTACCCTTTGGGCCAGCTGCTGTGGGCCATGGCCATGTTGGGCATTTTACCCCTGACTCATTTTTTTATTACGGAAAAAATGTTGAGCAAGCAAGTTGACGCTTTGTGCATTTATTATCTTATTTTAACCCAAGGCTTAGTTAAGCGTTTGCATAAATATAATAAGGAAGTTTTTGTCTGGACGGTTAATAATCCAAGATTGATTGCCAGATACAAACGTTGGGGTGTGGACGGAATTTTTTGCAATTATCCCGATCGATTATAAACATTCTCATCTTTTTTCTAAAAAAGGTAAAGCCAAAAATCTGAGCCGACAAAAAAATTATTACTGCCAAGTGGGAGGGGCACCTGATGAGACTGTTGATTTGGATAAATATAATTTGGCAATAAAAAAATCTCCACTTTTTGGGAGTTTTTAGTTGACATAAATAAATATCTATTATAGTATAGTGAAAGTTTTTAATTATAACTACGCCTAGCTCTTGCTTTCGCCCAAAGAGGGCTACAGCGAGGTCAACCCGCCTCCGCCTCTCGGCTAGCTCGAGGTTATGGCGCGGACAAGCAGCTTGGTCTTTCTAAAATCAACGTTTCCATATCATTAGCCAACATCCGCGCATAGCTCAGCTGGTAGAGCAGTTGCCTCTTAAGCAAACGGTCGCAGGTTCGAGTCCTGCTGCGCGGACCA
>LCKE01000054.1 GCA_001001205.1 Parcubacteria group bacterium GW2011_GWF2_45_11
AGAGCAAATCGAGAAATACATCCAGGAGCAATCTGAGGAAAGATAATATTAGATCAAGCTCCGGTGCTTGGCACCGGAGTAAGCCGAAGGCGCTTGACAAAAACGCGGTTATTTGCTAAGTTATTATATTCTATTTTTATTTTTAAGACAATTGTTTTCAGATTTCTGCTTACCAGCGGCCAAAGCCAAGAGTCTCCCTCCTAGCTCAGGGCCGGTAGCCATTAAGTTAAGGTTTTGCGCCTTTTGGCGCGGGATCTTACGCTGGTAAGTAGTAGTTTGCAAACGACAAAGTACCTTCAAAAAGACGCCTTTATTTCGGGGCGTTTTAAAAACTATGTGTCATCTAACGAAAGGGATCTGCTTATGTTGCGCTCCAGCCTTTGGCTATTGATCGTCGTGGCTGTGGTTTTTATCGGCTGCGGCCCGGACGAGGAATCGTCTCCAGTAGCGCCTCAACTGACTATTGGGGACGATAACCAAGATCAGGTCTGGCATGCCGGACCTGACCAGGGCTTGCTGGGTGTGACTGATTTTTGGTTCACTCCCGGGACCCTTCATGGGTCCTCAATCGTTGTGTACAACGGGCCGAGTAAAATCGGCTACGAAGTATACAATACCGAGGATCCATCTATCGTCTACTTCGTCCAGGGGTATATTGCCCCGGACGAGGACGCCATCCAGTCGGGCACCATCATCCCCCTGGATGAATGGGTCCATATCCGGATGGTGGTTTACTCGCCGTCCATTCCGGGCTGGATGATCAATTTTCTCAACGGGGTCAAAGAGATCTTTTTTGACGATCTCCAGCCCGGCTGGGTGGAAAGGGTGTTTGAAGTTGATGTTAAACTAAAGCCCAGTAATCCTGGCATTCACCCTCTGGTCTTTGAAAGGACCACGAATCGTTGAAGCCAGGCAGGGAGGCCTTGAGATGATCATAAACCGACACGTTGAGGTTAACGAGGCGGTCTTTTTTATGGATATCAGAAAGCCTATGGCGGTTTAACAATTTTGTTTGTGTTATATGTTACCCGCCGGACTCATTGTTGTGGCGGGCGGGTATGCTACATGTTCTGATTGTACTCATTCATAGCTTTTTTCAGCTCGTTAGAGAGGATAGCGCCTACGGCCTGATTAACCCATTTGATTGCGGCGCTGACTTTATTTTTTTCCAGCAAACCGAATTTTTGCAAAACAAATTTAGTGGTATTGGTCATTTTTTTGGGATTGTCGCTGGCGATGCCAATCCTGATTCTGATAAAATCTTTGGTTTTAAGATGATTGATAATTGACTGCACGCCATTATGTCCTGCGGCGCCGGCGCCGGCCTGGATTTTAATCTTGCCTAAAGGCAAATCTTTGTCATCATGGATAATAATGGTGTCTGCAGCGGCCAGGTTATGGTTTTTGACCGCGCTGGCCACGGCCACCCCCGATTCGTTCATAAAAGTTTGCGGTTTTAAGAGGTGAACCGCCTGTCCGCTGATGGCGGTTTTTAAATATAAAACTCGGCCGGTTTTGTCTTCCGACCATTTTTCCTGGCCGGCCAGCTGGTCAAGCGCCATAAAGCCGATATTGTGACGGGTTTTTTCGTATTGTTTGCCCGGGTTGCCCAGGCCGACGATTAGTTTCATCAAGAGTTAAGCGTTATGGGTTAAGAGTTGCCCGCCCGGCTCGTTGCCGTGGCGGGCGGGCATGCTTTGAACCTCATCAACCTTTTAATCTTCTCACCTGGATGACGATGGGCGTGCCTAAAAAGCCGAATTTCAGCCTCAGCTGTTTTTCAATAAATCTCAAATAGGAATCCTGTAGGCTGGAATTAGGATCTTTAACCAGCTCAAAGGTCGGCGGTTCCACGCCTATTTGTTTTAAACGGTAAAGATGCGGATGCTTGGTGCCCTTGCCTCTTGAAGGCGGGTGTTTTTTAATGATGTATTTAAGGAATTTGTCCAGGGCGTTTTCGGTAATCTGCCGCTGGCGTTCGGCGAAAACTTCTTTAATCAGGTCAAGCACTTTTTGCGTCCTTTGTTTTTCCAGGGCCGAAATAAAAATAATCGGCGCGTAAGATAAATAGGGGAAAATATATTGATAGTATTCAATAAACTTATTGATTGTTTTTTCGTTTTTATTATTAACTTTGTCCCATTTGTTGGCCACGATAATCAGGCTGGTGCGGCAGTTTTGGATTTCGCCAGCCAAGGTTTTATCTTGCTTACCCAGCGGCTCGGAGGCGTCGGTCATCAGCAGGGCGACATCGGCGTTTTTAAAGCCGACGATGGACTGGGCGACGCTGAATTTTTCCAGGCGGTCTTTGATTTTGGCTTTTTTCCTGACTCCAGCCGTGTCAATTAAAATAAAATTTTGGTTTTGATATCTTAGTTCAATATTTTGCGCGTCGCGGGTGGTGTAGGGTAGCGGCGAGGTAATCATTCTTTTTTCGCCTAAAATGGCGTTGACCAAGGTTGATTTGCCGGTATTGGGCTTGCCAATGATGGCCACGTGGATGTCTTTTACCTCTTCAACCGGACTGGGGTCTTTTTCGGCTGTTTTGTTTGATCGTCCGTTGGCCTGGGTTTTTTCTAGATCGCGGTCCAGGCCTAATTTTACTATCACCTCATCCAATAAATCGCCGGTGCCGGTGCCGTTTAAGGCGGAGATGGGTCTTGGTTCGCCCAGGTTGAGGCGATAAAATTCCGCGACGGATTCTTTTAGTCTTTTGGAATCGGCCTTGTTAACCACCAGGATGGTTGGTTTTTGGCTTAAGCGGACTATTTGGGCTACTGTTTTATCCTGAGGCATCGGCCCGGTTTTGGCGTCTACTAAAAACAAAATCAGATTCGCCTGTTTTTTGGCCACCTGGGCCTGAGCTAAAATATCCTGTTCAATATCCGAGGGATGGACGATATCAATGCCGCCAGTATCAATAATTTCTAAAATCCGCCCGCGCCAGTTTATTTTGGCGTAGTTTCTGTCTCTTGTTGTGCCGGCGATGCTGGAAACAATGGCTTTTTTTTGTTCCGCCAGCGTGTTAAAGAGAGTTGATTTGCCGACATTGGCGCGCCCGATTAAGGCGATTTTAGGCAGGTGATTCATGGGTTGCATACATGTCAGGTGATGAGATAGATTCCGGAAATAATTGATAAAATAGCTAAGGCCTTTAGGCTGAGAAGGCTGCCAGACAGCTCCTCTCGGATAATCCTAGGATAGAACAAGCTGACTAAAACGGCAAGCAAGAGAATAAAAAAATATTGGATTGAAGCCAAGACGGTCACTAAAGCGGCATAGCCCCCAGACATGGCCGTTAAGAGAATTAGGGTCGCCCCGATATTCGCGGTTTCGTTGGCCATAATAATTTTGGCAATTTTGGTTTCGTGGGTCAGAAATTTTTTGATAATTTTGCGGTTATAATACCAGTAAGGTAAAAAGCCCACAAAAGCCCCTATTTCCAGGGCGGCAAACAATTCCAGGGGCCGGATGTTGTTTAAAATATATTTTTCCAACAGCACCTGGGCGGCAAAAATAATGTCCGCCAGTAGCATATAAATCATCCATTTACCAGGCCGCAGACTAAAATTTTTTTTAACGGTCATAAAAAACAATCCGGTGATAATCACCAGCGCGCCAAGATACTGGCGAACGCTGAGAATTTCATCAAGTAGCACGGCGCTGAAAATAATCACCAAGACAGATTCCAAGGCAAACCAGGGAACCACCCGCGAAACATCTTCCATTTTTAGTGATTTAAAATATAAAAAATTCACGGCCGGATAGCTGGCACCGATAACCAGTCCTAAAAACAACAGGCGGGAGAATTCCGGTTTAATCACCAGCCAACAGCTTAAGCCGGCCATCAGGCCGATAATGCTTAAAATAAAAACCGGAATGGCCGGTTTAACTGCATTTTTAGAGATAACGTATTTATCGGTAATATTGACTACTGCCCATATTCCGGCAGCTAATAGGGAGAGCGCGATCCACATGTGATTAAATTAAGTGATGAATCCGTTGGATTTTTTTAATGGTTTTGGGAACGGCCCGTTGCATGTCACGATAAATTTGGGGATGGGCCTTTTGGGCGATTTGCAGGTAATATTCCCGGGCCTCGGCAAACCAGCGGGGGAATTTTTGGACGTCAGGATGACCGGGAGCGATATATTGCCAGCTTGTCAGATTATCCAACAGATCAATGGCTTTGATCAGCAGAACATCCTGGCCGTTTTGCAACAGCTCCTGGAATTTTTTTACCTTGTTGATTCTTTTTTGCGCTTCGGTTTCCTGGGGCGGCGCCGGACGGGTTAAGCCGTTCACCAGGCTGGCCACCGTTTGATTGAACTCCTCCGTGATTTTTTGGACATTAATCGTTCCGTCCTCCACGGTGTCGTGCAGTAAAGTGGCGGCGACAAAATCAGCGTCCAGGATTTTTAATTTTTTTACCAAATAGTTGGACATCCTGAGCGGGTGGATGATATAGGGTAGGCCTGAACTTCTTTTTTGGTGAAGGTGCTCTGTTTTGGCCATCTCCCAAGCTTTGACAATCTGGCGTTTGTCCGGCGCGGTAAACTTTTTCAGTAATTTTAAAAAAACTTTTTCCTGGTATTTTAAGTTGGCGAACCGTTTTCTCATAAGCTGAATATTTTAATCATAGGCAGTTTTTTACTGATTTTGCCATAAAGACTGGCCGTGGCGGATGAGTTAAAGTTAGGCCGCCGCTCTCCAGCTGGCCGTTATTCCGCCAGCGTTTCTCCCGTGGTGGTGGCTGCGGTAGATGTCGCCGTTAGATCGGGCTGGGCCTCAGGCAGGGTAAAGGTTAAAGAGTAATCCAGGCCTAAAATGACCAGAAAGTCGGGTCGTCCGGTAGCCGTCCTGGCCGAAGCGGTAGAAGTGGCCGCCGCGTAGTTTTTTTGAATATAATCAGGAATGGTGGTGGAAACGTAAGCGTCCAGTTCGCCCTTTAATTTTTTAAGGGTGGTGTCTTTTTGCCCGTCGGTAAAGTCATAAATGATGGTGCGCTGATAATCGTGCGTCGGGGCGTTGCTGTATTGAACGATATTGTAATTTAAGGTTTGCAGGTAGAGAGTGGAGTAGTAAGCCAGCCCTGGCGCCTCGGTGCCGTTTTGGATTTCGATGAGCGCGTTTTCTTCTTTCATTTTGCCCGCGTCAAAAATATTATTAACTACGCTTTGAATTTTTTTGTAATTGCCGTCTTTAGGCTGCAAAACATAAGCGCCTTGTTCGGTGATGTTGGGTTCCAAGAGGCCCCAGGGGCTGTCATCCAAAACCAGGCGGTAAATTTTGTCATCATTGACTGCCTGCGCCAGCTGTCCTAGTTTTATCGCCTGCCAGGCCGACAGATTGGTTTCTAGATGATTGCCCAGCAGTTCAAAGGTAGCCGAAATTCTTTTGGGATTGATGAGCGTGGATAACGATAACACTTTATTTTTAACCGCCTGGATGATTAATTGCTGCCGTTTGCTCCGGGCAAAATCCGAGCCTTCGCCGTTGTCGCCGTGCCGTGAACGCGCAAAGATCAGGGCGGTTGCGCCGTCCATCGGTTGCGGCCTGGCTTCAAAAGAGACGGTTTGGGTCAAAAAGTCGTCGGTGGGATATTGCCGGTCAACGAACTCATTTTCCACCTCAATGGTGATGCCGCCGATATCATCAATAAATTTTTCAAAGCCGCTAAAGTCAATGGCGGCGTAATAATTTATTTTTATATCCAGAACCCTTTCCGTTACCTGTGCGATAGTCGGCCCGCCTTCGCCTTTGGCCGCTTTGGCCATGGCGTAAACCTGATTGATTTTTTGCCAGTCGCCCGGCGCCACCGGCACGATCAAATCGCGGGGTAAAGAGATGAGGGCGACTTCGTCGGTGGAGGGCTTGAGGCTGGCGACCATAATGGTGTCGGTTAAGTAGGGGCCGTCATGGCCAACCCCGCCGACTCCGAGCAATAAAAAATTGATTCTGTCCCGATCTTCCCCGGCCAGGTTTTTATCGCCCGAAGTAACGAGCCGCGCCAGTTGCCTGAACGGATTGAATTTATTAAGACCGCTTTCGTTACCCGGTGATGAAAAAACAATCTCCGAAAGATACATGGCGCCGGTAATTAAAAAAATCAAGGTTAAAATCAGGACTATTTTAACAACGCTTAGTTTAGAGACTTTGGGCCGATCAAAAGTTTTAAGGCTGGGCGGCCGGGCACCCGCGTCTGGTGGTTTTGACGGACTGGGCCTAAAAGCGGGGGTTTCCCTTAAAAAATTAATTCGGCTGTCGTCCTGCCGGTTTTTATGGATAATTTTTGAGCGCCTGTTTAAGCCGTCAATGGGAGACATAGTTTGCTTGGTTTTAGGTAAATTTTTTTAACTATAAGATTTGAAAATATAATCAATCGCCTGAATGATCAGAAGGATTTTTTTACCTTATAGAAAACTTTATAAATTATAATAAAAATAGGGCGGGCGGTCAATGATTTTAGGCCTTGATTTTTAGCTAATTCAATGGTATGCTGGTTTATGTTTCGGCGCTTACCGGTGACACTGAAAATTTTTTGGATGCGTAGCTCAGTGGTTAGAGCGTCCGGTTCACATCCGGAAGGTCAGAGGTTCAAATCCTCTCGCGTCCACCATATTGAATTAGTCGCCTGGCTCGGGGCTTCGCCCCTCGCTTCGGCGGGCAGTTTTGCGAGTAAATCAAAGGGCTTTTTGAAATCAATTTCCAGCCGTCCCGCCGCAAGGCGGCGGTTCGAGCCGATTTTTTTGAGAAAATTTTTCATCTCCGAAAAATTATCTTGCAAAGCGAGATTGTCGGTGTAATACTTTGCTTGTCCGAAAGCGACACTCAACAAGGATGAAATTAATTCTCGCATCAAAAGATATTTAAAGAGCGACGACGCAAAATTGACTGATAAAGCAAAAGAAATAGAAGATATTATTCAAGCAATTGTTAATAATATCAGCGTTGACGATAAAAGATTATTTTCGAGCGACGACAAAAAAGAATTTTTAAGAAAGAAGAAACCGAATAAAGAGAATAAATATCAATGTGCGGACTGCAAAAAGTATTTTTATGCCGAGGAATTAACAATGGATCATGTAGACCCGTGGAGTAAGGGCGGT
>LCKE01000055.1 GCA_001001205.1 Parcubacteria group bacterium GW2011_GWF2_45_11
ATACACGAGAATTATCTCAAAGAACAGCTATTTATTCGCTTAACTTAGCTAAATTAATCAACTAACTTTCAACAGAATTATTTTAATCATCTCTCATATTGATAAAGCAAGTTATGAGTAATCAGTTATCAGTTATTAGTTACCCGACCGACTCGTTGTTATGGCGGGCGGGACCGCATCCCCGAAAATACTCTATCGTCTGCTCAATCCCCTGTTCTAAAGTGACTTTAGGCTGCCAGCCTAAAACCTTTTTGGCTTTTTGGTAATTGAGCGAACTTCTAAAAACCTCGCCGGGTAAGGCCGGATAATGCTTAGCCGGCCGGGACTTAAAAATGTCCGCCAGCTTTTGATAAAGCTCGTTGATGGAAATTTCTCTGGCAGTGGCAATATTGTAAGCGCCGCGGCCGCGGCTGACGGCCTTTAAACAGGCGGAAACAACATCACTGACATAAACAAAATCCCGGGTCTGCCGGCCCGAGCCGTTAATATGGCACGGCTTTTTCTTTAAAAGATTGCTGGCAAAAACGGCAATGACGCCGGCTTCGCCAAAAGGATCCTGCCGCGGGCCGTAAACGTTAGCTAACCTCAGGGAAACATAATTCAGCTTTTTCACCCGGTTGTAAAATTTTTCCAGATAATTATCAATAGCAAGCTTGCTCAGGCCGTAAGGCGAATCCGGTTTTTCGGCCGTGGTTTCCGGCGTGGGAATTTGCCTGGCTTCGCCGTAAATGGCTCCGCCGGTGGAAATAAAAATAAATTTTTTAACTCCAGCCGCCAGGCAGTTGTCAATGACGTTCAAGGAGCCGCCAATGTTTATGCGGGCGTCTTCCGCCGGGTGGCTGACCGAAAAACCCACGCTTTTTTGGGCGGCCAGATGAAAAACAAGGTCCGGCCTAGCTTTTTTAAAAACCTTGGCCAAGGACGCCAAAGTAACGTCCTGTTTATAAAAAACGGCCTGGGAATTAACAAAACTTTTTTTGCCGGTGCTTAAATTATCAACCACCGTGACGCGGTGGCCCTTTTTAATCAACTCGTCCACTAAATGCGACCCGATAAACCCCGCACCACCAGTAACAAGAATCTTAGACATATTGGTAAAGCAAGTTATTAGTTATTCCGTTATCAGTTATTGGTTATCGGTTACGTGTTACAAGCATTCTTCAACTCTTCCGTCTTATCAGTTTTTTCCCAGGTAAAACCTTCTTCATGCCTGCCAAAATGGCCGTAAGACGCCGTCGCCCGATAAATCGGACGCTTTAATTGGAGCTGTTCAATGATTTTGCCAGGCCTGAAGTCAAAAACCTTTTTAACGGCTTCTTCCAGTTTTTCATCGTCAACTTGGCCCGTGCCAAATGCGTCCACCCGGATACTGGTCGGTTCGGCCTTGCCGATGACGTAAGCCACCTGCACTTCGCATTTTTCCGCCAAACCGGCGGCCACGATGTTCTTGGCCACGTAGCGGGCCATGTAAGCGCCGGAACGGTCAACCTTGGAAGGATCCTTGCCGGAAAAACAGCCGCCGCCATGACGGCCCATGCCGCCGTAGCTGTCAACAATAATCTTGCGGCCGGTTAAGCCGGCGTCCCCCTGCGGCCCGCCGATAACGAACCGTCCCGTCATATTTATGTAAAACTGGGTTTCGTTATCCAGATAATCACGGCAAACCGGTTTTATCACTTGTTCGGTAATATCCTGCCTCAGCTGATCCAAACTGACGTCGGGATCGTGCTGGGCGGAAATAACGACGTTTTTCAGTTTAACCGGCCGGCCGTCAACGTATTCAACCGCGACCTGCGATTTGCCGTCCGGCCTCAAATACTTTAAAACGCCGGACTTTCTCACCTCGGTTAAACGCCTGACCAGCCTGTGCGCCAGCATAATCGGCAAGGGCATCAGTTCCGGCGTCTCCTTGCAGGCATAGCCGAACATCAAGCCCTGATCGCCGGCTCCCTGCTTCTCTGCCGAAGCCTTGGCAACGCCCTGGGCGATGTCCGGCGACTGTTCGTGGATGGAAACCAAAACGCCGGCATGCTCCGAATCAATGCCGTATTCCGGATTGTTATAGCCGATCTGATGCAAAACGTCGCGGGTTAATTTTTGCACGTCCACATAGCCTCTGGTGGAAACTTCGCCGCCCACAATCACCAGACCGGTCGTGGTGAAACACTCCACCGCCACATGCGACTCCGGATCCTGCCGGAATAACTCGTCCAAAACGGCATCGGAAATTTGATCGCAAATTTTATCAGGGTGGCCTTCGGTCACGGATTCCGAGGTAAAAATGTACTTATCCATACTTTTACTATTTTTAGGTTTAAATTTCTCGTTAATTTTAAAATTCACGCGATTAAATCAGACAAGCATTAATTACCGGTTATCATTAGCCAGATTCTCCTGAAACTGTGCGATTAAAAGCGGCTTATGCGCCTTGGTATATTCCAAGGTTTTCAGAATGCCATCATCCAGGCTGACCAAGGGAAACCAGCCCAATTTTTCCTTGGCCACCGTGGTATCAGGCAAGCCCAAGGGCGTCATAAACAATAAAGGCGGCTTGTAGACAATCCTGGCCGTGGAGCCGGTCAGACTGATGATTTTTTCAGCCACTTCGCTCAGACGGATTGAATCAGAACTGCCAAAGTTGACCGGGCCGGCCACTTCGCCGTCCATCAGCCTGATTAAGCCCTGGACCACGTCGTCAACGTAGCATAAAGAGGTCTGAAAATCATGATCGCCGTAAATAACCAGATCCTTGCCCTCCATGGCGTTATAAATAAAATCAGGCAACATCTGGCCGTCATTAAGCATCATCTTGGGCCCGTAAGTTCTAAAAACGCGGGCGATTTTAAAATTTTGCTTGTAATAATTTCCGTAGGTCGTCACCATGGTTTCGGCAAAGCGCTTGCCTTCGTCGTAACAGGCCCGCGGGCTCAAAAAATCAACCACGCCGGCATCGTCTTCTTTAAAATAACCGTCACCGCGGCGGGGTCCGTAAACCACCGATGAAGACACGTGCAAAAATTTTGCCTCATATTTTAAAACCACGTCCAAAATATTCTTAAGGCCCTGCGAATTTGACAATAAGGTTTCAATGACGTAATTATCAAATTTTTTCGGCGAAGTCGGGCAGGCCAGGTTATAAACCTCCTGAATGCCCTGGACTCTAAGGTTGAACTTTTTTAGTTCAGGCAGATTGGCTAATTCCCAAGCATCGTTGATGTCCTGCTTGATGAATTCAAAATTGGAATTCTGCAACAAGAAACGGATGTTTTCCACGGAGCTGGAAATAAAATTATCCAGGCAGATCACCTGGTGTTCCTTCAACAGCTCGGCGCACAAATGGCTGCCGATAAAACCGGCGCCGCCCAAGACTAAAATATTTTTTCTTTTAAAATTTGGTTTCAACATATTCAATATTTGTTTAATAAATCATTATATTTTATCAAAAACAATTCGCCTAAAGTTTGCGCATAACTGACTAATTTGACTTTGGAATCAGGCTGATTTTGCCAGACCACCGGCAACTCCACGATTTTATAGTTCTGCTTTTGCGCCAAAAAAAGTATTTCAAAATCAAAACCCCACTTTTTGATTTTCTGCTTTTGAAACAGTTTCAGACACCGCCGGCGATAAAGCTTAAAGCCGCACTGGGTATCGCGGATACCTTTGACCAAGAAAAATCTGATCAGCCAATTGCCCAGCCTGCCCAGATTTTCCTTGATTTTAATTTGATGAACTCCGACCACGGAATCTGGTAAAGCCCTGGAAGCGATGACGATATCGGCCCCAGACTGTTTCAGCACCTCCAAAAAACGGTCTAAATTATCAATAGCCGTGGAATAATCGGCGTCTAAAAAAAGCAAATAACCGCCTGTAGCCGCGAGCATGCCGGTTTGCACCGCCGCCCCCTTGCCTAAATTGGCCTGATGTTTGAGCAGTTTTAAGCCTGGAAGCGGCAAAGCCAAAACCCGCTCCGCCGTCTGATCGGTTGAACCGTCGTCAACCACAATCAGCTCATAAGTGAGCGATTTATTTTCAAGGAACTGAACGATCTTTCTGATCGTCGGCTGAATCACCTCTGCCTCGTTAAAGGCGGGTAAAATAACGCTTAAATCCATAATAAATAGATGTATATTATACCCTAAAAATCTAACTTTTGGCAAGTTTAAAACATCACGTTCAAGCCGCCGGAAAAACCGGTGTCCAGGCCGCTAAACTGCTTTTTGAGGACGCCATGAAAATCAAATATTTTAACGTCATTTGACCCTCCAGCCGCCTGACTGACGAAAATCTCCGGCTCATTATCGGCATCAAAGTTGCCGGCAGTCAGATTCAAGCCGTAAGCGGAAGATTGATCATAGGCCAGCCATTGATTTTCCAGGTTACCTGCGGGAGAAAAAATTCTCACTTGCGGCTCGTAATTTCCGGCCGCCACCGCCACCAGTTCGGTCCTGTTATCGCCGTACAGATTAACGGCGGTTAACTTGACACCGTCTGAGGCTTGGCCGGGAAAAGCGTAAAAACTTAAAATTTCCTTAAAGTCTTGATTAAAAACTTTCACCTGAGAATCGCCCTCTGCCCGCGCCGTAACAATCTCCATCTGGCCGTCCGCGTTAATATCGCTGACGGCTAGATTGACTCCGCCCGCAAAGCGGCCGCTAAAGGCCAGGCCGGCTTTTTTAAGCTGGCCCTGATAATCAAAAATTTTCACTTCGGCAAAATGACCGGACTGGGGCGCGGTGATAATTTCGGCCTGGCCGTCGGCATCCAGATCGCTAGCCGCCAGATTGACCCCGCCGCTGAATGATGTTTCATAAGCAAAAAACTGGCTAATGATCCGACCGTTGGCATCAAAAACCCTAATATGGGGCCCGCCGCCCGGGCCGGCCGCGGTGATTATTTCCTCGCTACCATCGCCATTGACGTCGGCTTTAGCCAGATTGACCCCGCCCCTAAAATTTTCGGCATAAGCTAAGAATTCTAAGCGGACCACGCCCGAACCGTCGAGCAATTGGACCGTCGGCGCGTGCGCGCCAGCCGGCGCTACCGCCAGCCTGGCGGCATTGCCTTTAAAATTTTTAGCCGCGTTAACGGCCTTGGCCACGTTCAACCGGCCGCCGCCTAAGCGGCCCTGGTAACCGGGATTTTCGCCATCAATGGCATCGGCATTGTCTTTGATTAAGCCGTAAATCTCCTTATTGGCTAAATCCGGCCTTAGGCCCTTGATTATGGCCGCGGTGGCCGAAACCAAAGGCGCGGCCACCACACTCTTATCACTCGACGGCAAAGAAGCGCGAAGAATGATCTTGGAAGATGGAGTGCGACCAGATGGACGTAAATCAACTGACATTCGTGAGATTACTTGTGCAGTTGATCTATTGCCAAGAACACATGGCTCAGCAATGTTTAAACGTGGTGCAACGCAAGTGTTAACAGTAACAACTTTAGGAGCACCAGCACTTGGACAATTAATTGAAGACATGGAAGGTGAAGAAGAAAAACACTACATTCATCACTACAATATGCCTCCATACGCATCTGGTGAAGCCGGAAGAATCGGATATCCAAAAAGAAGAGAGATTGGTCATGGTGCTTTAGCAGAACGCGCAATCATGCCAATGCTTCCTTCACAAGCAGAATTTCCATACACCATACATGTTGTTTCAGAAGTTATGAGCTCAAATGGCTCGACTTCTCAAGCATCAACCTGTGGAAGCACTATGTCGCTTATGGCAGCAGGTGTTCCACTCAAAAAGCCGGTTGCAGGTATTGCAATGGGACTTATGACAAATGGTGCAAAAGCAGTTGTACTTTCTGACATTCAGGGAATGGAAGATCATGTTGGAGATATGGACTTTAAGGTTGCAGGAACTGCAGATGGTGTGACAGCACTTCAAATGGACATTAAGGTAGTTGGTTTAACATTGGACATCATGAAAACTGCGCTAAATCAGGCAAAAGAAGGCCGCCTATTTATCCTCAGCAAAATGCTTGCTTGCATTGCTGAACCTCGTTCAGCTTTGTCTCCATTAGCGCCAAAGATTGTGCAGCTTGAAATTCCGCAAGAACGCATTGGTGAACTGATTGGTCCAGGCGGAAAAATGATCAAGAATATTATTGCTACAACAGGAGCACAGGTTGATGTTGATGAAGATGAGGAGAGAAAAGTTGGTCTCGTGAACATTTCTTCAACTGATGCAGAGAGCATTGAAAAGGCTCGGTCTTGGATTAGCGGCATGATGCGAACTGTTGAGCCTGGAGAAGAGTTTGACGGCATTGTGGCACGTATCGAAAACAACCAATTCTGACGAAGTTGGCTCTTTTTTTTTTCTTCGGGGGCGCCTTGGGCAC
>LCKE01000056.1 GCA_001001205.1 Parcubacteria group bacterium GW2011_GWF2_45_11
TCATGGAAAAAAGAACCGCTACTTATCAAGGATTCTGTCATTTAATGTTTATCAAATATTATCTTAAGAAACTAGCTAGATGAGTTTTGTAAGCATCTCCATGTATTCGGACTACTACCTACACTATAAGTAAAGTTATAACCAGTAATTTCAACTTCGTCGCCAGCAGTTATAACTGATGAAGAAATAGATGTTATTACTGGAATCGGTGTACAATTTTCACTCTCGTCTGGTTCGTAAGTAGTACTAATATATGGGCATTCATATACTTTAACACAGTCTCTTGTTCGCCAACCGGCCATCATATTATATGGCGAATTTGTTGCCACACATTCACTCCACTCTGAACAATCCCAAGTATCTTCAGTACACTCAGCAGAAACTCCCTGCGACCATATAATACTTATAGCGACAAAAGTAGAAATAATTACAAGGAATATTAATACTTTTTTCATATTTTTTAAATTTTGCCAGTTGTTAAATAAGAATTTAATTGTTGTGAAAAATTAAATACCTGCAAACTATCTTCGCCGTCAATACCAAGTGTTTTTAAAACAATAATTTGTGTTAAACAATCAAAAAACTTGAAATAGACGCTGATATTTATGGTTTCATTACGATCCAAAGAAATTTGTTTCATCCAAGGCTCGGCGTAACTTCTGTTAATTGGCAACCTTCCAGAATGGGCAAGTTGGTGACGTAAAACGCAAAAAATATTATGACTTTCTAAAGAAGCATTAAACTTAGCAGGCCAATACTGTTTGAGTATAAAAGCGAAAATTTTAAGCAAGTTATATAATTCGTCGTTTGAAGTCGCACCATTCGGATTTTTTAAATGCGGATATAACCATTCCCAAACTACGACCATAGAAAGAAACCTACTTTCAACGTTAAAAATATTTGCATGATTTAATAACATTGAGAGATGAAAACCGTTTTCAAACTGCTTTTGCCAAGCTAGGTCTTTAAGTTTCTTTACAGCTATCTCTAAATGTTTTTTACATCGCTCAGCGTCTTTACTAATATTTTCTAAGTGGTTTCTAGAGACTACAGGATACTTTTCAGAATACCTACGAGAATTGAGACCCCAATTCCGCGCAGTCAATATTGAGCCAAGGACTAATAAATCATCCAGAAATTTTCTCTGCCGATGATGATATTTATTACCCTCTAATCCTCCACGAAAAACGATTGAATTTTCTTGCACTCCAGTATATTCTACATAAGCATTTTGTTTGTGTTTTATATTTCCCCGAAAGATTTTTTTATCCCTGTAAATACTAACTTCAGATGATGGCCTGTTTTGAGAATTTGCGGGGTAAAAAGTATAGCCAGAAACAGAAAAAGGAGAAGTAAAATCATCATCTATAATGAAGGCTAAGTTGTCTAATTTTCTTCTTGCCATAACTATATCTTAACTTCGTAGTGTATTTAATGTCAGTTTTGTTTTAACTTACTTATAAGTCCCTAAACACAAAGCTCTCCGCCAGCGATGGCTTGCGCCACCCATACCCGTTTCCGGATATGACCTTACGAGGGCTCTGGGCGAAGAGCTCAATATCTCGTAAGGTCTTTTGACCATGCTCGCCAAAAGGCAAGTTTAGGCCATTAAATTATGCTTTTATAATATCACCAAATAAAGTCAAAATCAAACCCTTTGTTTTGACATATAATGAGTTTATAATACGGTTTATAATTCGATTTACTATCACACATTTTAACTTCCCGTTGACAATGTCCGCATTTTACTGTCCGCATTTTACTTGACAAAAAAAACAGTATCCTCTAGAATACAAGCCATATGAAAAAAAAGATCCACCCGAAATACAACCCCCAAGCAACCGTTAAATGCTCCTGCGGCAACACTTTTAAGGTTGGCTCAACTTTGGACGAATTAAACGTGGAAATCTGCGCGACCTGTCATCCCTTTTATACCGGCAAGCAAAAGCTGGTGGATACGGCCGGACGCGTTGATAAATATAAAGCCGTGGAAACAAAACAAGCCGCAGTCGCGGCTAGCCGTAAGGGTAAAAAGGCTAAAAAAGCCAAAGCCCTGGCCCGCAAAACCACAGCTGAAGCTAAAGTCAAAAAAAATAAAAAATAACGGTGCTATTTTAATATAAAAGGTTCAATGACTGAGCCTTTTTATATTTTTGTAAAGAAAGTATAATTAATGTGATTATGGTGCTCACGGCCGAGTTTCCGTGCTACATCACCCGCCGCCCGCGGCCGCCCAAGCTTGCTTGACCGCCAAGCTTTTTATCTGCTGAAGTCGAGCCCAACTCTAGCCCTAAATAATATGGACAAAGTTGAAGAAAAAATTCAAGAATTTAAAAACCGCTTTGATGAGGTGGAAAGGGATTTGCAGTCCCCCGAAGTTATAAATGATTCCAAAAAACTCCAGGCCTTTTCCCGGGAGTATAATGAAATTAAAGAAGCGCTGGATTATCATAAAGACTGGGAAAAAATCAAAGCCGATCTGGCCGAGCTTAAGGAAAATTTGCGCCAAGAAACCGACGCGGAAATTATCACCTTAACCGAGGAAGAGATTGCCGCGCTGGAAGAAAAAAACCAAGAACTGAGAGCGCGCCTGAGCGAGAATCTTTTCCCCAAAGATCCGCTAGACAAAAAGAACGTCATTATGGAAATCCGGGCGGGCACGGGCGGCGACGAGTCGGCCCTGTTTTCCGCTAATCTTTTTAGGATGTACTCCCGCTACGCCGAGTTTAAGGGCTGGCCGGTTAAAATTATTTCCTCCAACCGGATCACCATCGGTGGCTTTAAGGAAATCATTTTTGCGGTCAACGGCAAGAACGTTTACGGCGATTTAAAATACGAGAGCGGGATTCACCGAGTTCAAAGAGTGCCGGAAACCGAAAAATCCGGCCGCATCCATACTTCGGCCGTTACCGTGGCCGTGTTGCCCGAGGCGGAAGAAGTTGATATCACCCTTGACCCTAAAGACCTGCGCATTGATACCTTTTGCGCCGGCGGCCACGGCGGACAATCGGTCAACACCACCCACTCGGCTGTCAGGATTACCCATATACCCACTAATATTATTGTCTCTTGCCAGGACGAACGCAGCCAGCTGCAAAATAAGGAGCGCGCCCTGACCATTCTCCGGTCGCGGCTGTTGGCGGATGAGCATGAAAAAAGGATGAAAGCCATCGCCAGCGCCAGAAAAAGCCAGGTGGGCACCGGCGACCGCTCGGAAAAAATCCGTACCTATAACTTTCCTCAAGACCGGCTGACTGACCACCGGATTAAATTGACTGTGCATAATTTAGAAAAAATTTTGGACGGTAACATTGATAAAATTATTGAGGAATTAAAAAAGGCTGATGCCTAAAAAGACCAAAATTTCCGGTACTATGTTTTAAATGTTTAACTTATGATCATCACCGAGGCGCTTGCCTGGGCAGCCCAAAAACTGCAACAAAACCATATTGATTCGGCTCCCCTGGACGCCGAACTTTTATTATGCCTGAGTTTACGGCAAACCAAAGAGTTTCTTTACATCTGCCCCGGCCGGGCGCTGACGCCAACCCAGCTTAAAAAATTTAAAAAACTTATAAGGCGGCGGAGCGAACAAACGCCGCTGGCCTACCTGACCGGCCACAAAGAATTTTACGGTCTGGATTTTTCCGTCAACCGCCATGTTTTAATCCCCCGGCCCGTTTCCGAAGCCATTGTGGAAGAAGCCCTGAAAGTCACTGCCAGGCTGCCGGCCCGCTTGCATCTGCCGGACGCAACTCATGAGCATGACCGCCGGTTCACCGTCGTTGATATCGGTACCGGCTCGGGTTGCTTGATTATCGCTTTGGCGAACGAATTAAGGAAAAAAAATCTGCTGGATCAATTTAACCTGATGGCGACTGATGTTGCCAACCAAGCCCTTAAAGTAGCCGCAAAAAACGCTGAACTTCATCAACTGGATCAGTATATAACTTTTTTAAAAGGCCATCTGCTACGGCCGGTTAGGCATCGCCGTCTTGACTTGATTATGACCAATCTCCCCTACCTGACCAAGGCTGACGTAAAGAATGAGCCTTCAATCAAAAAAGAGCCTAAGCTGGCCCTGATTGGCGACTATGGTGAATTTTTTAAACAGCTTAAAAGCTTAAAATCGCGGCCGACGGTCATTTATGAAGATAAAAACGGCGTGACGGTAATATAAAATTTGAATTTTGAAAATGAACTCTACTCATACCCCAGCCAAGTGTAACCGTTGGGTACGAGCGCGGTAAAATCCAAATCGGGACAGGCGCCACTGCCGTGATTGGCCATCTCGGTTTCAAACTCAGTCACCTGAAAAACCACAAAGGTCCGGCGGCAGCCGTAATCGCCGGCCGTAAATTTTTGATAGCGGTAATAATGTTCAAGATCGTTTTTTGGATCAAAAGGCCTGACCCTGAGCAAGCCGGTGCTGACCAACGGGCCCAAAAAATCCTGATCCGCCAGATCATTGCTTTTGTCCCAGCCCTCGCCGTCATCATCATCAATCTCCGGATAATGCCCGTACTCCGAATTGTAAAACTCCAAAGCTTTAGTGACCGATTGAAAATCTCCCTGCCGCCTGACATCCCTTATTTTGCTCCAGCGGCTGTTTAAATAAACAATGGAAACAATCAGCAGGCAAAACACCACCGCCAGCACCAAGACTTTGGAAAGCAGGGCCTTAGTTTGATCTTCCTGACCTTGGTAAAGCATGGATTAATATGAGTTAAGAGTTACCCCCCCCCCACGGTCGTCTTACGCTATAATCATTTTCCACATTAATTTTATGTCATTCCCGACTAATCTGATCGCCTGCGCCATATTTGTATAATTATTTTTTCTAAATATATTAATAATGATATCAATAATCAAAGATTTATTCTGAGGAGAATTGCCGGTTCTGATTCTGGATTGGTCTTCTTTGAAGGTAACATCTTTAACATAATGTAATCCGTTTTCAATCCGCCAGTGGCTTCTAATGCCTTCATAAAATATCTTGGCGTTAGCGGTCGGTGGCAGGCTGGAAATAAAATAAGCGGTTTCTTTCGTTCGTTTAGTTTTGGTTATTGTTTTCCGCCGAACCATTATCAATGTTTTCAGTCCGACCCATTCCGGATCAATGTTCTTTAAATTATCATAGACTTTGACAGTCCGCTCTTCTATCCGCCCGCGGTTTTTCTCGGTATGCGTGTAAACGCTTTTCGGCTTGCCTGTTTTTATGTTTTTTTTATTCTGCTATATAATTTTTTCTGGTTGCCTTTTACGCCAATGACATAATGATTTTTGCTTTTTACTATGGTTTTTACAGTGTCTTTCTGGCAATGAAGAGCGTCCAGTGAAAATATTGCGCCCTTTAGATCCAACATTTCGATCAATTGTTTTACCGTTGCTATTTCACTCTTTTTGCCAAGTTCAACCTTGCCGGTTGCCAACACCTGTTGCTGTTTAGAAGAAAATACTGAGACTAAACTGGTAAACTGCTGATGGCGGTTGTGGGGATTTTTTACAGTACCGCCGATTGCCTTGCCGTCCAGTGAACACCACTCAGATTTTTTAATGGTTACGCGGGAACTTGTCCAACGGTGAAAAACTTCAGTTAGTTTGTCGAAGTCAATGTTTTCCAATATACGAGCAATAGTTTGAAATGAGGGTAAGCGATTATTTTTTGGTTTGAATAGTTTTATTAACTCTTGCCTATGCTTCTCAATGAAATCGCCAGTTGGCCTAAAACCGTTGAACCCGCTCATGGCAGCCATGATAAATATTATTAGCACCATTGGCAGAGCATGCATTCTGCCTTGACCTCGCCTAAAGTCTTTCAAATCTGCTAATAGAAAAAATAGATTGTCTTGTTTTATTGGTTTGTATTTTTTCATGGGTTATTTCTGTAAACATAGCGTAAATTCGCTATTACAATCAAATTATACCATGATATTTAATTTAGCGTAAGACGACCGTGCGGCCACCCGTGAGCCCATTGATCCCGCTATGCTGGAACCACTTTTCCCCAAAGCCCTGATTCAGCAGGAAATTTCCCACGAAAAATTTATTGAAA
>LCKE01000057.1 GCA_001001205.1 Parcubacteria group bacterium GW2011_GWF2_45_11
GAGCGTAAAATTGCGTGATTTAAAACCAAGATGATACAATAGTGGCGCATGGGCGTTTAGGCACAAAACGATTCCGCGCAAACTCCGCAGGTTAGTTAGTCCGAAAAAAATCGAGGCATCATTGAGAGAGAGAGAGAGAGAGAGTAAAAGGCGGTCTGGTCATGTCTTCAATTATATCGTTTCTGTGGAAAATTTGCTCGCCTCTTGGCGGGAATTTTTAAAAGGTAAACGCAAAAGAAAAGACGTGGAACGGTTTTCCCTGAATCTGATGGATAATATTCTATCCTTGCACCGCGAGCTTGCGGAAAAAACTTACCAACATGGCCCGTATCGGGCATTTAAAATCAACGATCCAAAGCCCCGCGATATTCATAAGACGAGCGTTCGCGACCGGCTTTTACATCACGCCATCTACCGCATTTTATATCCTTACTTTGACCCAAAGTTTATTTTTAACTCCTACTCCTGCCGACGTAAAAAAGGCACGCATCGGGCGATAAATAGGTTTAGAGAATATTGCCGAAAAGTTTCACAAAATCATACTCGAACCGTCTGGATTTTAAAATGCGATATTAAAAAATTCTTCGTCAATATTGACCATGAAATTTTACTGAAAATTTTATCACGACGAATCAATGATGATGGCGCTATCTGGCTACTAAACAAAATTATCGGCAGTTTTCATACAAAAGGCAAAATTAGCATTGGATTGCCGCTCGGCAATCTTACCAGCCAGCTATTGGTAAATATTTACATGAATGAATTTGATCATTTTCTTAAACGAAAATTAAAAGTAGCTTATTGCGTTCGTTACGCTGACGATTTCGTCATTGTTCATGAAAATAAAAATTACTTAGAAAATCTATTACCAAAAATATTAAAATTTTTAGAAACTCGTTTAAAACTATCGCTCCATCCGGACAAGGTGTTTATACAGACGCTCGCTTCAGGCGTGGATTTCTTGGGCTGGGTTCATTTTTCGCATCATCGTGTGCCGAGAACATCCATCAAAAGAAGGATGTTTAAAAATTTAGACCAAGGCGGAACAAAAGAATCTTTAGCAATACCCATAACCTTGCGCTAAAAATTAAAAAACATTACTTTTAAATTAAACTTTGTATACATCTATTGACTTAATGTATACAAACATATATACTTTGTATACAAGTAATAAATAATGCAAACAAACTATGAAAAACATAGAAATTGGGCGATATAAAGAACAAAAAGCCGGATTTAATGCTTTTATCCCCCATCCTTTCCCGCCTCAAAACGGCTTTGATTTTGATCCAAAATTACTTAAAAAGAACATCGAGGCCAGTAGATTACTAGGAAAATTAGATGGCATCACTAAACTTCTGCCTGATGCTGATTTTTTCCTGTTAATGTATTTAAGAAAAGACGCAGCTTCTTCAAGCCAAATTGAAGGCACTATGGCAACAATGATTAACGCCATTGAAGCAGAGGTTAAAGTTAATACCAACATGCCGGCAGATGTTGACGATATTTTACATTACATCAAAGCATTAAACTACGGAATAAAAAGAGTAAAGACAGATAATTTTCCAATGGCACTCCGATTTATCCGTGAACTTCATCGGCAATTAATGAATAAAGCACGGGCAACACATTTTTCTGATCCAGGTGAATTCCGCAAAAGCCAAAATTGGATTGGTGGCACTAGACTAGACAACGCTCGTTTTGTACCGCCGCCTGTTGAAGAAATGAATCAGGCACTCTTTGATTTAGAAAAATTTATCCACGCCCAAGATAATATACCCGTGGTTATTAAAGCCGGACTTATTCACACGCAATTTGAAACAATCCATCCCTTCTTGGACGGAAATGGCAGAACCGGAAGAATGTTGATTAATTTCTTTCTTTGGAAAGAGGGCTATTTAGAAAAACCTATATTATTCTTATCATCCTACTTTAAAAAACATCAAAAAATATACTACGAAAAACTCTTTGGCTATCATAACGGTGATGTTTTTGATTGGTTAGACTTTTTTCTTGACGGCGTAATTGAAATAGCTAATGAGGCCATTGAGATTGTCGGAAAAATAACCATACTTCGTGAAAAAGATACCCTAAAAATTCAAGCTCTTAGTAAACGAGCGTCTGAAAGCGCAGCCATTGTATTACCCGAACTATATGGCCAGCCTATTGTTAATGTTAACACCATTAAACAATGGACAAATTTCACTCGAGCAGGAGCGCAAACTGTTATTGATAGGTTAATTACAATTGGCATCCTTTCGCCAAAAGATAAAGACAAAAAATACGGACAATCTTACATGTATAAAAACTACATAGATATCTTCACCAAAAACGATTAAGTTGTGTTTTGGCTCGGGGGCATTCCCACCTCCGGCGGACAAGCACCCCTAACCCCTCTGCCCCCTCCCGCCAAAGGCGGACAGGCGCCAAAAAAAGCAAAATTTTATTTCTTTTAATAAACAATAATAGAAAAATAAAAAAGAAAAATTTACATCGTACAACAGCGGATTAAGCCTTCCCCCAAAATTCGGACAGTAGGATATGAGATAATTTAGTGGTAAAATGACCCTAAATAATCCAACATCCAAACATCCGAAAACATATGGGCAAAATCAAACATTCAAACTCAATGAAGGTCAAGCTGGCTCTGGAAATGATCAAAGGAATTGAGCCGGTGTCGGCTATCTGTTCCAGAAACGGCGGTTGACAACGAGTTTTGAATAATCACGGATAAAATTTTGCTTTTTCTTATTTATTTTTAGAGGGGAAATATGGTTGTTTTTCGGCTAAAGCCGAAAAATTATTCAGACAAATTTTTTATGAATTCATTTGAAAAACAACCACAAATTGAAACTGGCCCGGAAAAAAATTAAATTGCCAGAAATTAACGTCAAAGAGGAGCGAGGCGCGACTTTATTGTCCGTATTATTATCTCAGAGGACAATATAGAAAGCATTATTGAGCAATACAAAAACGACCCTGTATTAGGGCCTGTTATTTCTGGTGAAGAACACTGGAATGCGAATGGTTGGGGAGGATATGAAAATCTAAAAAAACTTATTGAAACATGCAAAGCAAGTAAAAACTAACAAAATCTTCTCCTAAATCCACTAAACAAGGTGTCTTGATTTGCAAAATTCACCCCTCACCCCTCTTTTGCGAATCAAGACAAAAAATCAAATTCATTTTATTTTTATTTAATAGAAGCGAATTTAAAAAAAAGAAAAATATACATACATAACAAAGCATATGAGGTAATAAAATACTTGAAGAAAAAGGCGATTTGTAATACATTAGAGCGTGTAGCGTGTCCGTCTGGCTCGTTGTGGCCGGCGGGTAACTTTTAACTCTTAACTCGCAACTCTTATATGAAGATCAGCATTATCGGAACAGGCTATGTGGGCTTGGTTTCGGCCGTCGGTTTAGCCGAGCTTGGGCATCAGGTTTGGGCGGTTAACCGCACGCCGGAAAAAATCGCCAAACTGCAACAAGGCGAATTGATTTTTTTTGAACCGGGCCTGGACAAACTTTTACGTAAAAATCTTAAAAATAAGCGCCTTTACTTTACCACTGACTTTGCGGCGGCCGTTAATAACAGCGATTTTGTTTTTATCTGCGTGGGCACGCCGCCCAAAGCTGACGGTAGCGCCGATTTATCGGCCGTTAAGGTGGTAGCCGGGCAAATTGCCCAAGCCGCCCGCAAGAACCTGATTGTCATCAATAAAAGCACGGTGCCGGTGGGCACGGGCCGGCTGGTGGAAAAAATTTTAAAATCCAACGGTCATAAGTTTGAGGTGGTCTCCTGTCCGGAATTCCTGCGCGAAGGCCGGGCGGTTTATGATTTTTTGAACCCTGATCGGATCGTGGTGGGCGCAACCAAGCAAGCGGTCGGCCGGAAAGTCATGAGTTTGTTCGCCAAGCTTAAGACCCATAAGCTGGTGACCGCCAGGGAAACAGCAGAGCTGATCAAATACGCGGCCAACGCCTTTTTGGCCACCAAAATTTCCTTTATTAACGAAATCGCCAATGTCTGCGAAAAAGTCGGTGCCAACGTGGAGCAGGTGGCTCAGGGCATCGGTTTGGATAAGCGGATTAATCCGTATTTTTTAAAGGCCGGCATCGGTTACGGCGGTAGTTGTTTTCCCAAGGACGTTAAGGCGTTAAAACAGATCGCCGGTAGCATGGGTTACGATTTTAAGCTGTTAAAAGCGGTTATAGAAGTCAATAACGGCCAAAGACAGAATTTTATCAATAAGATTAAAAAAGAGCTGGTCAGTCTCGCTTATAAAAACATTGCGGTTCTAGGCCTGGCTTTTAAGGATAACACCGACGATATCCGCGAGTCCGCGGCCATTGATATTGTCCGGGCTTTGGAAAAAGCGGGCGCCACCATAAAGACGTATGATCCTGAAGCCATGGCCACGGCCAAAAGAGTTTTAAGCCGCAAAACCGTTTTCTGCGATTCCGCTTACGCGGCCGCGGCTAAAGCCGACGCCCTGGTCATTGCCACGGAATGGCCGGCCTTTGCCGGGTTGAACTGGGCCAAGGTTAAACAGCTGATGAAAGGTAAGATTATTTTTGACGGCAAGAATCTGTTGGATCAGGCTAAAGTGGAAAAACTCGGCTTTAAGTATTTTTCTGTTGGTAAGTAAGGGGTCGGAATATGAAAGTTTTTATCATCATTCCATGTTATAACGAAGCCGAAAGTTTGCCGCTTATTTTAAGGGCGGCCAGGTCATACGGCCGAACGGTGGTGGTTGATGACGGTTCCGTAGATCAAAGCGCCACGGTGGCCGAACAACATGGCGACGTGGTTTTAAGCCATTTAATTAACCGCGGCCAGGGAGCGGCCCTGGCAACCGGCAACCAATACGCGCTCTTAAACGGCGCCGACATTGTTGTTCATTTTGACGCGGACGGCCAGCATCAAGCCGCGGAAATACCTTTATTGATTCAGCCGATCGTACTCGGGCGGGCGGAAGTTGTTTTGGGCTCAAGATTTCTCAAACAAAATCAGACGCCTTGGTTTAAAAAATATTTTATCCTTAAGCCGGTTATTTTTTTTCAGAATCTTCTTTTGGGGGTTAAACTAACAGACGCCCATAACGGCTTTAGGGCTTTTTCCGCCGCGGCTTTGGCTAAAATTGAGCTTAAGCAAGACGGCATGGCTCACGCCACGGAGATTATTGAACAGCTTATCCTTCATAAATTAAAATATCAGGAAATTCCCGTAACCATCACTTATCATGATTTTGGACAGGGTTTTATGGCCGGCTTGAGAATTTTAAGGGATTTGTTGTTCGGGAAAATCAATAAAAATTGACCAGACAGGGGATCCAGCTTAGCCGGACAAATGAAGCTGAGACTGACGGATGAATCACCGATAACCAATCATTGGCGATTGCCGGCCTTGGTTATATTCTGTCATCTATAATTTACCATCAATACTTTTAAATTTTTAACATGAGCTATCTACCTTTGCAAATCATCGTCACTGTATTCGTCATCTTGGTGGTTTTTAGGCTGACTAAAAAATTCAAAGACAACGTCCTTAAAACTTCCGAATTTATCGGCTGGCTGGCCATCTGGCTGGCGGCGGTGGTGGTTTTTTGGCTACCGCAGACGACCTCATATCTGGCGGCGTTCTTGGGTATTGGCCGCGGCGTGGATTTGGCCGTTTATTTGGCCATTTTATTGCTGTTTAATCTGATCTTCCGTTTATATTTAAAAATTGACAAACAGCAGAATGAAATCACCAAACTGGTCAGGCATTTGGCGCTGGAGGAAAAAGAAAGAATAAAGAATGAGGAATAATGAATCAAGAATAATGTTAAATCATTTATAGTTCACTCGCCTACGCGTACTCTTCGGCGAAGCGAGCGGATCAATTGCCGATGAGTTACTGACGAAATATCTGTGAGCTATCTGTGCATCTCAGCTGGATCGGTGAACAAACGATGTCAGCTTTAGTTTAAAATTTTGTAACTTAACTATTATGCCAAAGGTGGCAGTGATTATTTTAACTTATAACGGCCTCAAGTACCTTCCAAATCTCTTAGGGAGCCTTTTTGATTTTTTGCCCCAGACGCTTGAAGAGGAGGTGATAGTGGTTGACAATCACTCAAGCGACGGCACCGTCCCATGGCTGCGCGAGAACTATGCCTCGGTTGCCATTCTGGAGCAGTCAGCCAATCTCGGTTTTGCCGCGGGTAATAATGTTGGCTTAAGATACGCCCTGGAGCGAAATTTTGATTATCTGCTGCTTTTAAATCAGGACACCATCGTCACCAGCGGATATTTGGAACAGCTGGTAGGGGAGCTGGAAAAAAATCCCAGGGCGGCCGCGGTCCAGCCCAAGCTGATGCTTTATCCCTTAACGGATTTAGTCAACAGTCTGGGTAACGTTATCCATTATTTAGGTTTTGGCTACACTTACGGTAATAAGACCAGGATACACGACCCCCGCCCATCTCGCCGTGGCGGGCAGTCACGCAAGCCGACAAACGAAATCAATTATTGCAGCGGTGCGGCCTGTTTGCTCAGGGCTTCCGCCCTGAAAAAAGCCGGATTGTTTGACGATCAATTATTCATCTATCACGAAGATCTGGATCTGGGCTGGCGTTTCTCCCTTTTGGGCTACCGGAACCTGATTTGCCCTGAAGCCGTGGTTTATCACCAGTACGAATTTTCCCGTAGCATCCGGAAATATTATTATATGGAGCGCAACCGCTTTATCGTTCTGTTAAAAAATTACCATTGGCTGACAATTTTAGTCATCTTACCGGCCCTGGTCATAATGGAAGTCGGCCTGTTGTTTTTTTCTTTTGGTAACGGCTGGTGGCGGGAAAAGCTGAAAGTTTACGCTTATTTTCTCAAGCCGTCCAGCTGGCGGGCAATTTTTGTTAAACGGGCGGCCATCCAAAAAATCCGGCAGTTTAAAGACCGCGAGATCGTCAGAAGTTTTTCCGGTAAAATTGAACATCAGGAAGTTGACAACCCGGTTGTCAGGGCGATTAACCCCTTTTTTGATGCATATTGGCAGGTTGTCAAAAATCTGATTTTTTGGTAGGAATATAGGGTATTGATTTTAGGTTTTAGAATATAATGTTTTGTGCAATCACTGACTCTCACGAACCCCCTTTATTGATTATTTGATTTTTTGATTCTATGAAGATCGCCCAGATAGTTTGCAGTTTTCCTCCATACCGCGGCGGCATGGGCAATGTGGCTTATTTTATTACGGATCAGCTGAGCCAATTGAAATATGACGTGACCGTTTTTAGCCCCAAACAGGGCCACCAAGACAGTGATTACGTCAGCTTTTTTAAGATGTGCCATCTAACGCCTCAACTGCGGTATGGCAACGCTACCCTGGTTTTGCAGTTGTTTTTCTTATGCTGGAATTATCAGGTGATTCATTTCCATTATCCTTTTATAGGCGCGGCTTTGCCTATTGCCTTGCTCAAACTGATCAGGGGGAAAAAGATTAGGCTGATTTTGCATTATCACATGGATTTGGTCGGCCGCGGCTGGCGCAAGCTTATTTTTAAAGTTTACAGCAAGCTTATTTTTAAAATAATGTTTTTGGTTTCCGATAAGGTTATCGTCACTTCTTTGGATTACGCCCGGGCGTCTTTTATCTCGCCTTTTTTAAAAAGTCAGCCGGAGAAATTTGTGGAGGTGGCTAACGCGGTGGACGTGCAGTTTTTTCAGCCAAAAGTCAAGTCCCTTTTTTTGCAAAAAAAATTCGGCGTGACCGGCAAAAAAGTCATTTTGTTTGTCGGCGCTTTGGATTCCGCTCATTATTTCAAAGGCGTCAATTACCTGATCAGGGCGTTTCAGGTTTTAAAAAGAGATGATCTTAAGCTTATTATCGTCGGTGAGGGTAACCTTAAGCATGTTTATAGGGATTTGGCCGATTCTTACGGTCTGAGCGACAAAATCATCTTCACCGGTTATATCCCCGATAAAGCTTTGGTTGATTATTATAATCTCTGCGATATTTTTGTTTTACCCTCAATTGACAAATCCGAGGCCTTTGGCGTGGTTTTGCTGGAGGCTATGGCCTGCGCCAAGCCGGTGGTCGCATCAAATCTGCCCGGGGTGCGGCAGGTGGTGAGCAAAAAGGTGGACGGCCGGCTGTTTAAGCCTCAGGCGGTTGATCATCTGGCCGAACAAATCAACTTTTTTTTGGACAACCCTGATGAGGCGGTTAAATACGGCCAAGCTGGCCGGAAAAAAGTGGTCAAATATTACAGCTGGCCAATCGTGGTTCAAGACATCATCAAGCTTTATCATCAGGATTATTTATGAAAATCGGTTTGGTAAATAATCTGTACCCGCCCTTAAACCGCGGCGGCGCGGAAAACATCGTCCGCATAACCGCTGAAGCTTTAAGCTTGAACCATGAGGTTTTTGTTTTAACCGGTGCCGTTAATCGCGATGAAGAGGTGACACGTTCAACCAATTTGACTATTTATCGCTTGAATAACGGCAACCTTTACCATTATTTGGAATCAGCCGGAATGCCGGTTTGGAAAAAGCTTGGCTGGCATTTTTTAAATCTTATCGGTTACCGGGTAAACCGGCGGGTGAAAAAAATACTAAGGGCCGAAAAACCCGATTTGGTCATGACGCACAACCTGACGGGATTTTCCTTAAGCCTGCCTAGGTTGCTTTGGGCCTTGAAAATCAGACATTGGCACGTTTTGCATGATTACCAGCTGATTGAGCCTTACGGTTCGCTGTATCGCTCAGGCCGGCCGCTTACTAAACTGCCGCTTCATTTCTGGCTGTATCTCAGAGTCTGCCGTCGGTTGTTTGCCAAGGTGTTACTGGTGATTTCGCCCTCCAAATTCGTTTTAGAGAAACATGTGCAATATGGTTTTTTTGCCAGGTCGTGGCAGGTAGTTTTACCCAATCCCGTTTTGCCGCAACAAACAGTCCGGCTA
>LCKE01000058.1 GCA_001001205.1 Parcubacteria group bacterium GW2011_GWF2_45_11
AAGGAAAAGCGCTCAAAGCAAGAAACATCATCACCATTAGCACTGCTATTGTTTTTTTCATCTCGATCCTCCTGTAATGGATTCGAACGTGTATTTTTTACCTGCCTTATAATAAACTTTTGGGATGCATGGATTCTATGGGGTGTTCACCCCAACAAATTTGGTGCTATCGCCACAAGCCGCATCCCCTTACTGAACGCCTGAAAAATTTGCAGCGCAACCCCGCGGCCCATGAATCCAGCCCCCACCATCGCTACCCGGATGGGATTTTTTTCGGCTTCACGTTTTTCCAAGGCCTTATCAATGAGTATCATGACAGTAATCCGGCCAGCTTTTATCCTTTTCGCTTACGATTTTTATCGAAATATCCGCGGGCCATTTAATCAGAAAACCAGGGTCATTAAACCGAATGCCGTCTTCAGCGCCGGGCGTATAACATTGCGACATCGAATACATCAACTCGGTGTCATCTTCAAGCGTGACATAGCCATGGCCAAAATCCTTGGGAATATAAATCATTCTGTAATTATCCGCGGTAAGTTCGACGCCAAAAGACTGCCGGTATGTTGCTGAATTCTTACGCAAATCGATAATAACATCGTAAACAGCCCCTCGCGTACAGCGCACTATTTTATTTTCCTGCTGCGGGGGACGCTGAAAGTGAATGCCTCTGAACGTGCCTTTTTTAAGGTTCAAAGCCATGCTCATTTGAGCGATATGGGGTTCTAATCCATACTGTTCAAATTCCCTTTCACAAAAAAAACGGGCAAAAAAGCCCCGCAAATCCTCTTTCTTTTCCAAATCAATCACATACGCTCCCTTGAGTTCTGTTTCTTTAATAATCAATTCAAACTCCAATCCACCGCAGCTGGTTATCTAAAAGGCCCAAATCGCGTAATCCGGTCAATGTTTTGATGCGCATGTACTGTGACTCCCTGTAATTCGTGTCCTGAAATTTCATTTCCGTAAAGCCGGCCTTTAGTTCACGAACGGCCTCTGCCAAACTAATTTGCGGCTGATGATCGGGCGCGAGTCGCTTAAAAAGACCAAAACTGACGCGGTAAGACCTTTTGTCAGGCGCGGCGTCTTTATTTAAAGTCACTTCAACTCCCGGAATTTCACGCGCAACCGCGCAGGCAAGATCTTTGACTTGATAATTCCACTCATCCGAACCGGCATTAACGACCAAAAACAGGCCCCCTTGCGAACTCTTGCGGCTGATTCCCCAGGCCATGGCCCGGGCCATATCTTTGATATGAATAAGCGGACGCCACGGTGAGCCGTCGCTTAAAATCGATATCTTCCCTGCCACCGCGGCACCTGCCGCAAAATCATTCAATACAAGATCCAGTCTTAGGCGTTCGCTCATGCCGCAGGCAGTGGCAAAACGAAAGCAGGTTATTTTAAAATTCCCGCCCGCGAGCGGCTTGAGTTTTTGCTCGGCCAAAATCTTTGAACGCGCATAAGCCGTAAGCGGATTTACACTTGACGCTTCCGTTTTGGCGCCTTCTTCGGCAAATCCGTAAACGCTGCAGCTCGATGCAAAAACAAACGCTTTCGCGCCCGCCTTTTTAGCTTGCCTTGCCAGCCTCAGGGCCGCATGGCAATTGATTTCCATCGTCAAACTTTCATCGATGCAGCCCATGATATCGTTGGAAATAGCCGCAAGGTAAATCACGGCATCCACATCCCGAACAATTTCACTCGAAACATTTCGGATATCCGCGAAGATTTGCTTATTTAACCGCGATTCAGGCAGTACTTTGGCATTGGTCAAACAATGCGCAAAGAAACCCGTATCGATTCCGGTTAAGTCAGCCTTGGGAAATGACCGGCGCAGTTCTTTGATCACGCTCGGTCCGATATATCCCATATTCCCGGCGATTAATATTTTCATCTCTCCCCCAGGGTGAATTCAAGAATCCATCAATTCGATCGCAGACATAACGCGAAAAAGGAATAGCACAGGTGAAACCCGGTGACACCGCGTTTAAAATGTGCAGCGACTTATTGTCTCCTTGAATCACAAAATCCATTTCAAGCCTGCGTGTCCTGATATGAACAAGTTGAGCGCGTATTCCCGGCCTGCCCCATCTTTGATAATCACCGGATCTGACATCCCGCAAAAGCAACGCCGCCAGAGAGACAATGCGCGCCCGGGAACATTTTTGGATTTCTTCCGCCGCAAGCTTTCTAAAGTCAAATCCGGCTAAAAAAAAGAGCCCCGTTTGACGTTTTAATATCTCAAAAAATTCGCCGCCTTTGAACCGGCCAAAACCGGAATACTGCTCTCTCCAAAAAGCGGGTATTGCCGTAGGGCCGATTTTCGCGTGACCGTCGACGGTCACGGTAAAATGCACCCCCAAAAAGGGATTTCTCAAATCCGGCACCGGATAAATATTCGTCCGGATGGCCCCGGCCGGTTCCTCCGAATACAAATAAAGCCCTTTAAAGGGCAGAATGCGGTATTCCTCCGAAAATCCGAAATCGACCGCAATCTTATCAGCATACAATCCGGCGCTGTTTACCACATAACGGACGCTGTAAGTGTCTGTCGACGTTTGGATGTCCCCGTTTTTCAGCTTCTTCAGGTAGCAAACGCCCGTTTTGATTTCAACGCCCTCCCGGACAGCATCTTCTTTCATCGCCAGGGTTACCCGCACCGGATCCACCGAAGAAGTTGTGGGTGAAAAAATCGCGCGCGCGAAGGTTTTGACACGCGGTTCAATTCGCATGGCTTCTTGTTCAGTGACGGCTTCAAGAGGCACTCCGTTCGCCGCCCCTCTTCTGAGCAGTTCGTCAAGCTGCGCCAAGTCAGCCGCATCTTTCGCAACCACTAGCTTTCCGCACCGGTTAAGCGGCAGCTTCTTTTTTAAACAATACTCCGTCATCAATTGATTCCCGAGGCGGGTGAATTTCGCTTTTAAACTGTCGGCCGTGTAATAGAATCCCGCGTGCAGCACCCCGCTGTTTCTACCGCTGGCATGTTCCCCGCATTGGTTCTCTTTCTCGATCAGAACGACACGGGCTTTAGAATATTTTTTATTCAACTCGCGCGCGACATTAATGCCAACAATGCCGCCTCCGATGACCAGAAAATCAGCGGTAATCATTTAGCTCCACACATCCCAGGGCGCCTTGCCTGAATTCCACAACTCTTCAAGAAAGGTTCTATCTCTCAGAGAATCCATCCCTTGAAAGAATCCTTCATGCGGGAAAGAGGCCAGCTGCCCTTCTTGCACGAGCTTCTGAATCGGCTCCCGTTCCAGAACCGTGGTATCGTTTTCGATATAGTCCAGAACCCGGGGCTCCATCACGAAAAAACCCGAATTCATCCGGCTGTCCTCTGCGACCGGTTTTTCGGTAAACCTTGTCACGATTCCGGAAGTTTCATGAATAACGCCAAAACGGGTTTGATGCCTTGAGGCCGTAACCGTGGCTAGTTTCTTCTGCGCTTTATGATAGTGAATAAGCTTCGTGATATTGACATCGCTCAGGCCGTCACCGTATGTAAAACAAAATGTATCCTGGCCGATATATTCTTTGACACGTTTAAGGCGGCCGCCCGTCATGGTTTCCATTCCCGTATAAACCAGAGTAACCCGCCAGGATTCAGCCGGCTTGAGATGCACTTCCATTTTATTGGTTGTCAAATCGAATGTGATATCCGAACGATGAAGGACATAATTTGAAAAGAATTCCTTAATAAGGTGATCTTTGTAGCCGCAGCAAATCACAAATTCATTAACACCGTGGGCTGAATAAATTTTCATGATGTGCCACAAAATAGGCATACCGCCTATTTCCACCATCGGCTTAGGCTTTAAATATGTCTCTTCGCTCAAGCGAGTGCCCTTACCGCCGGCTAAAATAACCGCTTTCATACAATATATATCTCCTTGTAGCTCGGATTCTAATCCAGGCGCTAATCTCCAGCTATCAGGAAAACCCCATAAATATGACAGGGAAATCCTGAGATACGCCAAACAGGCCGTTCACACAGGGTTTTTTCTACATTCGGTTCAGCATTATCTCCGCAGAAAACAGGGGAACCCTCTATTAAACTCGAAGAGACTCATTTGTATTCTGTTACCAGCGGCAACTTAGATTAACTGAAAAAGGGAGGCTCAACATGTTGTTCGAATTCCTAATCCAACACAAAAAAGAAATCATTCAGGCATGCAGAGACAAAGTACGTATCGCCGGCGAATCAAAGCCGACTTCAGAATTATTAGACCGTGGGCTGCCTGTTTTCTACAATGAGTTAATAGGGGTATTGCGGTACCGATCGGCCTCTGCCGCTGGATTCAAGGACACCCTGTCTGAAAGCAGAATAAGGGAAGGTGACGCGGCCTCGCATGGAAAAGAATCGTTACGCCTCGGCTACACGATTTCTCAGGTCGTGCATGCTTACGGCGCGGTTTGCCAATCCATAACGGAATACGCCCAAGTCAAATCGTTCGAGATCACACCGCGGGAATTTCACGATCTTAATCTTTGCCTGGATTTCGCCATTGCGGAAGCAGTCACGGAATTCGAGAAAGTGCGCAACGAGGATATCAGCCGCAATGAAGTCGAACGCCTGGGTTTTTTTATACACGAACTCGGGAATTCACTGGCGGCAGCGTCCATTGCCCATACAATGATACAAGAAGGCCGTGTGGCAAACGCGGGCGTCACCAGTCATGTCCTGAGTAGAGCCCATGAACGCATGCGTCATTTGATTGAAAGGTCGCTGGCGGAAGTACGTTTACGCGGGCATGCCGCCGTGGAACAAACCCAAATGCTTTTAATCGATGTTATGCGTGAAGTGGAAGCAACCTCAATGATTACCGGCAAATCAAGAGAAGTTCATTTGGAAATTGATGTCGACCCCGCTATTCTGTTGACTGTGGACCGGCATTTGTTTTTTTCCGCGCTATCGAATCTGGTGAATAACGCCATGAAATTCACCAAAAAACACGGAAAAGTGTCGGTGAGGGGCAAAGAATCAAAAGGACGCATCCTGATTGAAGTGGAAGACGAATGCGGAGGACTCCCGGAGGGAAAAACGGAAGAGTTATTCGAACCTTTCATTCAGAAAGGGACCGATAAAACCGGGCTGGGCCTGGGCCTCTCGCTAAGCCGCCGGGCAATCGAACTCAATCAAGGCAAACTTACCGCGCATAATATTTCCGGAAAGGGGTGCGTCTTCATAATAGACCTTCCGCAAAAAGAGGAAATAGTTCAACCCGTGGGGCAAAATGCTTAATGCACGCGGTTACTTTTCGAAGTGTAAGATTGCACATTTGCATTAATCGGAAATCTTTGTGATAGAAACACGCACAAGACCGATACTCGGATCGGCAATGAGCCTGAATGCAGTTTTCGTCAAATCAATCTTCCTGCGCCACAGCCTCTTATGAGGCCCCCGGTCGTTAACCCGACAGACGACACTCTTTCCATTTTTTAAGTTCTTCACCCGAAGACGCGTCCCAAAAGCATAATATCGTGAAGCGCAAGTCAATTTTTGGTCATCAAAGAGCTCTCCATTTGCCGTATGCCGCTTGATTCCGGGCGCTTCCTTGCTATACCAAGAAGCGATTCCCGTTTGTGCGGCAGCGAGAGAAGCCGGAAAAACACCGTTCAAAATAAACGCAGCGAGGATGAGAGGAATGATTTTTGTCATGGTTCCCTTTCAAGGAACATCCTATTAGGATCAATTCCCTATGACTATCAGCCCCATCTTTCTTTTTATGTAAGGGAATCGCTGGAACTAGCGG
>LCKE01000059.1 GCA_001001205.1 Parcubacteria group bacterium GW2011_GWF2_45_11
CGGCCAGACGATTATCGTTGACGGCGGCTGGACCCTTAGATGATTAAAAAAAATTCGTCAAAATGGTAAAATAAAAAAAACGCCCTGAAGTTATGTAACTATACTTCAGGGAGTTTTTTGATTTGTAACACTGTTTTTAATTATGCGCTTCCGTTGCTTCGGCCGCCATGGCCTCCTCTTTCGTGGCATGAATGGTGCCGTCCGCATGGTGGGCGGGGGAGTAGATGGTGTAGAGCTTCAAGTCTTCATCGCCAGAAAGGTTGATAACGTTATGCTCGGCGCCGGCCGGCACAACCACCGCCGAACCGTCAGCGACTTCTGCTTCTTGGCCGTCAATAATCACTTTGCCCCGGCCTTGTTCAAAACGGAAAAATTGGTCGTTAGCCGGATGGACTTCCAGACCGATTTCTTCGTTCGGCTTTAAGCTCATCAGCACCAGCTGGCTGTGGGGAGCGGTGAACAAAACCTGGCGGAAGTTATTATTAGCCAGGGTTTTAGCTTCAATGTTTTCCACGAATCCTTGCATAGATTTTTGTTTAATTATTAGATTTTCATTATAGCGCAAATGAGGCCTTTTGATAAGAAAAATTGTTGATTTGCCTAATTTTTTGATTAAGTGTAAGATTAATAAAATTAATCTACTAATTGATCATTATGAACATTATGAAGAAAATTTTGATAACCGTAGTTTTGCTCGCCTCGGCTGTAGGCCTCGCGGGCTGCGATTTATTGAATTTTAATCAGGACAAAATGACGGTCATTGACCCGGAGGCGGCTAAAGCCAAGGCTTTGACTTTCATTAACGCCAATCTAGTGGCGCCGGACAGTCCGGTGACCATCGGCGATTTGAGCGAGTCTAACGGCATGTACAAAATGAGCGTGGTTTTTGTCAACGGCAACAGCGTGGAATCATACATGACCAAAGACGGCCGGTTGTTTTTCCCCGAATCAGTAGATATGGACAACTATGCCCAGCCCGAGTCTGCGGATCAATCAGCTAACTCTAACGCCAGTTCTATGAATTTACAAATTGAAACATTGCAAGAGGGCAGCGGCGAGGCCATAGTCCAAAGCGGCGATGCCATCACCGTTGATTACACCGGCACCCTGGAAGACGGCACCAAGTTTGATTCCAGCCTTGACCGCGGCGAGCCCTATACCTTTACTATCGGCCAGGGAGCGGTTATCCCGGGCTGGGAGCAGGGTTTATTGGGGATGAAAGTCGGAGAAAAGAGAAAGTTGACCGTGCCGGCGGACTTAGGCTACGGCGCCACTGGCGCCGGTGATGTTATCCCCCCCAACGCCACTCTGCTTTTTGAAGTTGAATTATTATCCATCAATTGATTGGCAAACAAGCTTATTGAGCCTCGGCTATCACCAGGGGCTTGACATTTTATGTCACTTGAGGTATGCTATAACAGATTTCTTTTGTTAGCTTCTCTCACCCAAAGAAACTTCAAGGTGCACGACTCGAGTTCTTGCGGGCTATAAGGAGCAAAAAAAGGATATTTAATTAATCATTATCAGAAATTATGGGAAAAAAATTATACGTTGGCAGCTTACCTTATAGCACCACCAATGACTCGTTAAAGGCTGGATTTTCTCAGGCTGGCACAGTTGTGTCCGCCACAGTCATCCAGGACAAAATGTCGGGCCGCTCCAAGGGCTTTGGTTTTGTGGAAATGTCCACAGACGAAGAGGCTCAGAGCGCCATTGAAATGTTTGATGGACAGGATTTCGACGGCCGAACCATTAAGGTGAACGAAGCCCGACCATTACGTTCATAAACTAGAATCTAAAAATACCAAAAACAGAGGGCGCGCGCCTCTGTTTTTGTTTTTCCCCGGGTTGATTGTTGTCGGTATAAATGTTAAATTTTAGATAAGATATTTTTTGTATGCCCACTATAAATAAATCCCGCCAGTTACGGCCCGGCCTTAAGCCCGGCCGTCTGCGCCGTTCTTTAACGAAGACGGCCGCGGATGTTCGCGCCGGCGCTCAAGCTAAAGCCCAAGCTTTGGAACAAGGTCTGAGGGCGGTTGAATCTTTGAGTAAAATAAAAGTTGATTCGCATAAAGGCGATAACGGCCGTTTGCTTATTATCGGCGGTAGTGAACAGTACCACGGCGCGCCTTGGCTGGCCTTAAGCATCGCCGCCAAGATCGTGGATGTGGTTTATTTTTCCTCGGTGCCGGAAAATCTTGGCTTAATCAAAAAATTAAAATCAACCTCGGCCGAATTTATCGCCGTGCCTTTGAGTGAGATCGCCAGCCGTTTGCCTCAGGTTGAGGCCGTGCTCATCGGACCCGGCCTGGGCCTGAGCCGTCAGGCCGGGGTGCTGGTTAACGGTTTGTTAAAAAGCCGGCCTAAAACCAAATTGATTTTGGACGCCGACGCCTTAAAGCTGGCTGATAAAAGATTATTGACCAAAAATTGCCTGGTAACGCCCCACGCTCTGGAGTTTAAAAAATTATTCGGCTGCGCTGCCTCGCCGCGCCATGTCCGGGCCATGGCTAAAAAATACGCTGGCGTGGTGGTTTTAAAAGGCGTTAAGGATTACGTGGCCGGCGGCGGCCAATATGCCGTTAACGCCACGGGCAATGCCGGCATGACCAAAGGCGGCACCGGCGACGTTTTGGCCGGCCTGATCGCGGCTTTGGCCTGCACCAATGATTTATTCCCGGCCGGCCTGGCGGGAGTGTTTATCAACGGTTTGGCCGGTGACCGGCTGTTTAAGCGAGTAGGCGTTTATTATAGCGCCGGCGATTTGCTCAAAGAAATTCCCCGGACCCTTAAGTGGTGTCAGACCGTTTAAAAGCAACTTTGTTTTTTTTTAAAAAAAAGTATATACTTAGGCATATTTATGCAGGGGAGATTTAAATTACTGTTGGCGGGTTTATTGCTATTGGGCGGTATTTTTTGGTTTGCCGCAATTCAGGCGGCCGAGCCTTTAGGCCGGGTTAATTTGTATTTGTTTCACCGCGAGGATTGCCCGCACTGCCAACAGGAGATAATTTTTTTAAAAACTCTGGAAGAGGCATACGGCGCCCGGCTTAAAGTTTCAAAGTATGAAATTTTTTCCAGCCGGGAAAATCTTGATTTATTCAAGACCGCTGGCCGCCTTTATAACGTTGATGTCAGCGGCGTGCCGGTGACCGTGATTGGCGATCAGGTTATTATCGGTTATGGCGGCGACCTCAGCACCGGCAGCCAGATCAAAAAAGCCGTTGACCGCTGTTTGTCGGCTTATTGTCCCGATCTTTTGGGGGATTATTTGGCTTCTCAGACGGTCCAGCCGGAGCCGCAGAGCGCAAAAGAGCCGGATCAGCCGGCGCCGAGCTGGAATAACTTACCGGAGTATTTAAATCTGCCGCTCTTGGGCCAGGTAAAAATCCGGGCATTATCGCTGCCGGCTTTAACCATTGCCATCGGCCTGATGGACGGTTTTAATCCCTGCGCCATGTGGGTGTTGATGTTTTTAATCAGTTTGCTTTTGGGCATGAAGAACCGCCGGCGTATGTGGCTTTTAGGCGGCACCTTTATCCTGGTTTCCGGGCTGGTCTATTTTCTGTTTATGGCCGCCTGGCTGAATTTATTGATTTTTTTAGGTTTTCTTACCATTGTCCGGCTGGTCATCGGCGGCGTGGCTTTGGTGACGGGCGGTTACAACTTGCGGGAATACTGGATTCATCGTCCCGGTTGCAAGGTGGTTAAAAGCGAATCCAGGCGCCGGATTTTTGAACAGCTTAAGGCCATCACGCAAAAGCCTTCGTTATTTATGGCTTTAGGCGGCATTATTTTATTGGCTTTTGCCGTTAATTTGGTGGAACTGCTTTGTTCCGTGGGTTTGCCGGCCGTCTACACCCAGGTTTTGACCTTATCCGCTTTGCCAATCTTGCAGTATTATTTGTATTTAGTGGCTTATGTTTTCTTTTTCATGCTGGATGATCTGCTGGTTTTTCTTATCGCCATGTTGACGCTCAGGGCAGTCGGCTTAAGCGATAAGTACAGCCGTTTTTCCAGCCTGATTGGCGGATTGATTATTTTGATTATCGGCTTGCTCATAATTTTTAAACCTGGCTGGCTGATGTTCGGTTAAGAGCCGTGATTAAACCATTTTAGAGCTTTGTCTTCCCGCCAGACAGCGGGATTTTTTATTTAAAAAATGCTATAATAAATTAGGCGTCTTTAAATAAAAACCGCGCCCGTGCAGTCAGGATAAATTTAAAAATTGCCAACTATCAAAGTTTTTTATGACCAAGAGCAAAACTGCATCGCCTAAAGCCTGGGTAGTGACGGTGGACATGGGTTACGGCCATCAGCGGGCCACCAACCCTTTAAAATACCTAGCCTATGGCGGGATCATTGACGCTAACACCTATAAGGGCATTCCCCGGCGGGATCGTAAAACCTGGCATGAGCAAAGGAAATTTTACGAGTCCATCTCGCGCTTTAAAAGCGTGCCTTTAGTGGGCGATCTGGCTTTTAATATTTTTGATGAACTGCAAAAGATTCCCAAGTTTTACCCTAAGCGTGATTTATCCCGGCCCAGTTTGCAGCTGAGGGCCGCTTATAGGCTGTTACGGCAAAAGGGGCTGGGCGAAAATTTAATCAGTAAGTTGAACAAGAGATCCGATCTGCCATTGGTGACCTCTTTTTTTCTGACGGCTTTTATTGCGGAACTTTTCAACTACCGTGGCGAGATTTACTGCATTATCTGCGATGCCGATATCAGCCGGGCCTGGGTGGCGCTGGAGCCTAAGCAGAGCAAGATTAAATATTTTGCCCCGTGCCAGCGGGTTGTGGAACGCTTGCAGCTTTACGGCGTGCCTAAGTCCAGAATTTTTTTAACCGGCTTTCCTTTGCCTTTGGAGAATATCGGCTCGCCGGCGCTGACAGTCTTAAAAGAGGATTTAAAACAGCGTTTGGTCAATCTGGACCCCGAGCGGTTTTATCTCAATAAATACCAGGATACTTTGCGGCGCGGTTTGGATTTAAGCTCTTTTCCCAAGCAGTCTGACCATCCGTTAACGATTACTTTTGCCGTCGGCGGCGCGGGCGCTCAGCGCGAAATCGGCGCCGAGATTTTAAAAGGCTTAAAAAGAAAGATTGCCGCCGGCCACCTGAGGATTAATTTGATTGCCGGCATCCACCGTAATGTTAACAGCTTTTTTAAACAGCATATCCAAAAATTAGGCCTGCAAAAATATCTCGGCGCGGAGGTCAGGATTCTGTATTCGGCCAATAAGCAGGATTACTTTAAAACATTCAATCATTGGCTGAGGCAGACGGATATTTTATGGACTAAACCGTCCGAACTGGCGTTTTACAGCGGCCTGGGCCTGCCGATTGTCATGTGTCCGCCCATCGGTTCCCAGGAAGAGTTTAATCGGAAGTATCTAATCGGTTTGGGCGCGGGCCTGGATCAGGAGAAGATGAAATATGTTGAACAATGGCTGTTTGACTGGATCGCCTCGGGACGCCTGGCTGAGGCGGCGGCCCAGGGATTTTTAGAGGCCCCCAAGCTCGGCACCTACAATATCGCTCAGATTCTGGCTAAGCATGGCGCCAAGACGGAAAAGTTTAAATCCATTTCTCCCTATTAATAAATTTACCACAGTTTACCCTGCGGTCTTGCCGCAGGGTACCTTGAAAGGGAAAGTTTGAAAACCGATAGGTTTTCAAATATACTGTAAGGTATGACC
>LCKE01000060.1 GCA_001001205.1 Parcubacteria group bacterium GW2011_GWF2_45_11
TAACCAGCTGCGGCACTTCTTGAAGAATGGTGGCGGCGATGGTTTCCACCCTGTTGGCATTAAGAAACTTGACGGTCGCCTGTGAATTCAGGCGCGACAATCTTTCCGCCACCTGACTCTCTATTTCCTCCGCTGAAACGTATAAAACATTAAGCCCGCTTAAGGCGGCCACCTGCAAAGCCAGAGTGGATTTGCCCACGCCGGGATCGCCGCCCAGCAAAATCAGGCCGGCAGAAACAATGCCGCCGCCTATCACCTGATCAAATTCCCTAAAACCCGTCGGCAAACGCAAAAGCGGACTGGCATTTTCTGCAGCGGACAGCTCTTTAACTGTGCCGGGCTGATAACTGGCCGCGGACGATTTTTTGGCTGAACGCGCCACCGGCGCCGCCTCGGCCGCGATCGTCCCCCAGGCGCCGCACTCCAAACACCGGCCCGACCATTTGGGAGACTGGGCGCCGCATTTTGTACAGCTAAAAATAATATTTTTTGACATACTAAAAATTCAACAGAGATAAATCCAGCACCCTGAAGTTAGACAAATATACTTTAGAGTGCTGGATAAAAATGGCTGGATAATCACTCAATGAATCCAGATAGCGGGTAACACACCACAACAAAGAGTCTGGCCGGGGTAGCGTATAAGAAATTCTAAATCCTATACCTACCATGCCACCAAGCTCGGCTGATGATAAATCCCGTTGCCTGTTTTTGTCATTTTAACCGAGGACGAACGGAGAAATGACAAACATTACTCTTAACGCTTAACCCATCACTGAATAAGTTGTTCCAACTGCTCGTAAGACACCAGGCCGCTAAAACGCTCGGCGTTAATAAAAACATACGGCGTGGCGTCCACGCCCAGTGCCAGACCTTCATTAAAAGATTGCTGGACTAAGGGCAAAGTTTCCTGATTGTCAAAACAGCTGTTAAACCTGGCCTCATCCAGGCCCAAATCGCCGGCGATTTGTTTGTAAAAAGCGTCGCTCAAGGAAGTTTGGTTGGCGAATAAAAAATCATGGTATTCCCAAAACTTTCCCTGGGACTGGGCGCATCTGGCCGCCACAGCCGAACGCAGGCCGGTTTGTTCCAGGTTGCCGACGAAATCTTTCCACACCACCCGGATTTTCTTAGGGTATCTATTGACCAATTCGCTTAAAGTGTTGCTCATCTGCGCGCAATAAGCGCAGGTGAAATCTTCAAAAGTCACCACCACGGTTTCCGCCTGATTATACCCGCGGGCCGGATCGCTGGTTAACAGCACGGGCGCGGTTAAATTCTGCTCCGCGGACTGATCAGGGGCGCCCGCCAAATATTCATTGTTGCTTTTAATGGCCTGGTTCAAAGAAAACCATCGGTAAACAATCATGGCCACGAAAATAACCAATAAAGCTTCTAAAACGATCAATGATTTTTTATGGTCAGGCATAAGCAATCTCTTTAAGGCAGATCAAGGCTGTAAATGTTACTGTCAGTTTGATCAACAAAATACAACTCGCTTTCGTCGGGCGATAAATAAACCTGGCTGGCTGAATGGGTGATGGCTCCGCTGGGAACGGCCAATAAAGAGTAGCGGCCGGTCTTTAAATCAACGTAATAAAAGTCGTCCCTCACCCCCTCGGCCAGTTCCGGATACCAGGCACTGCCCAAAGGCAAGTCTTCCGGCACCGCGCAATAAGCCGCCGTGCCTTTTTGGTTGATTGTGCATTTATCCGCCCAGGTGTTCAAATTAAGGCTGACGTTGTTATAACCAAAATTATTGGCGCCGGCAGCGGTCAGCCACAGTTTGGGCCGAAAATTTTCATCGGCGCTGTAAACGCTGTAAAGCAGCTGGTCGCCCTTAGGCGTCCACTGACCCTCAAAACCCCGGCCCTGGGGTATAAAAGACTTGAAGTTTTCGTGATTCTGGCCGATTAAAATAACCTCCTGGCGGTTGGCGTCATAACTTTCCCTATATGTCGCCACCACCTGGTTGTTGGGCGACCAGCCGACCTGGACATCCTCCATTTTATTACCGATCTGCTCCACGAATTGGATGCCCGAACCGTCGGGATTGGCCGTAATCAGCCAGTTATTTTCGGCGTTAGGGCCGATGATTTCGGAGGCGATTTTGCTGCCGCTTAAGGAAAAAGAAAAATCCTGCATTTCCCTAGGCAAAGTATACTGCTTGTCTTGATCAAAATTATATAAAATATTGGAGCCGTCCGGATATTCCAAAATCGCCTGGTTAGCCTGCTTAGCCCAGGTAATATTTTCCACGTCATGAAAAATCTGGGCCGCCAGCTCAACAACCGTGCCGTCAGCTAAACGGCGGTAAAATTTACCGCTGGCCTCGTCGTAATAAATTAAACTGCCGTCAGGCGCCACCGTTACTCCTTGAACCGGACCGTTGGTTAAGCGCCGGGTTTGGGTTAAGCTACCCCTGGCCACGGCGCTGGCCTCGGGCGCCTGTTCGCCGATGGCAGGCAAGCCGGCGTTAACGTTGCCGTTGACTGCCGGCCGTTCATTAACATTAACCACCCCGGGCAGTTCTCCTGGCAGTCCAGTGCCTTCCTGAACGTAAGAGGGGCGGCCCGGCGTAATGGCCGAGCGGAAAAATAAATAATAAATCAGCCAGCCCAATAAAATAACGATGACGGAAAAACCTGTTAAAATTAAAATTTTTTTCCAGGGAATGTTCATAAAAATACAACGGCTTTAATAATTATTACGGCTTGCAGGTGGCGCTGTTCATGCTACCAACCTCAATCACTTGTTCAAGAGGTAAAGCTTCATTTTCCATACTATCGGTAAATGTAGCCCCTTTAGAAATATCTATCACGCAGGTGGCTTGTCCCTCGCAATGATTGCCGATCCAACCGTATTCCCCCAACAACCCCGAATCCCTATATGTAATTCGTCCACATACGCCGCTCCCATAATAACCGGAGCTGAAATGAAAGGATTTTTTTTGTTTATTCCCTGCACGAGAAAAAGTTAAAGGTACGCTACCCTCACAGTCCGGCAGATAATAATCAGCTAAAGACTCATCATATTCGCTGGCGTAAACGCAGGCCCTATTGGCAGACTTAGCCTCTCCGTCAGGGCAACGTGAATACACACAGTTACCTTCACTAACCGGCGCACTGCTGTTTTTTTCCATCTCGCCGCATGATTTCCCCTTCGGTATGCTGGAAGGTTCGCAGAATTTACACTGGCCAATCACCGGCCCGCCAAAGCCATCACTAAGCGGCTGGCAGACCAGGCCGCAGGGTATCTTCTCCGCTACAACGCAGGAGCCGTCCGCATTATAAATACCGGTAGCGCCGGGACTAACGACCTTAACTTCCAGATGCAAATTGGTCAGCTGAGGATTAACGGTGCGCAACAGCAGATAAGAACCAAGGACCAGAAACAGGCCGATTATTGCCCCGAAGATGGTTTCTTTAGCCGCGTTAATCTTGGCGGAATTGCCGCCGGAAAAAATCCACTGCACCCCGCCGTACATTATCATAAAAACGGTGATGATGCCGGCCACGCCCGCCAAAAATTTATACAAAAATTTAATGTAACTGACCATTAAATTGCCGGCGCCGTCGCCTCTGAATTCATAAGCGTTGCAGGCGGCGTTATAGACCAAAGGCATGCCGGGCACGGGCACACTCAACAGAACCGCGCCCTCGCTGACCTGGCAGCTTTCGGCCGCTCGGCTGGCCAAGGGCAAAAAAATATAGGACAACATTAACAAGGCGCTGACAAAAACCAGCAAAAATCTAAATTGTTTTATTGGATGTTGTAACCTGTTTTTTTTAAAAAACATATACTAACAAGTAATGACTGAAAATAGCTGATTCACTCTTAAAACCCCAAACTCTTTATTATTTCAAAGGGGTTTTTAAGAGTCTAAATCAGCCAATGAATAATGGCAACTAAGAGCATTAAAATCCCGGCAATGAGTATATCAAGTAATATGATAACCAGCATATCAAATATATCAGATAAATCGCTAAAATTAAACCGGGCAATCTCCTTATACTTTTCCGGCAAAGGGATAAATTTTAAAAGAATCGGCGCGACGGTAAAAACCAACTGGACATTCATAATGATCAAAGGCACAATCAAACCTACTAAAGTAGCGCCCGAGCCGTAATTTAAAGCTCTTAAACCCATTTTGGAAGCGCCTTTTTTAACGGCCTGCTCCACCGCCGCTTTAGCCTGTTTCTGGCTTTCTTTTTTTACTTTGCGCCTTTCCTCTTCTTTGATTTTTTTCAATTCCCTGGATTTTTGCCTATCCTGATCTTCTCCGCCCGCCTCGGCCGATGCGGACGCAGATTCAGCCGGCTGATCTTCTAAACTTTCGGACTCTGACGGAGATTCGCCTTCGGCCGCCGGCTGTTTGCCTGTTTCTGACGGAGGTTCTCCGCCGCCAGCCTGGTTCTCGCCCGTTTGACCTCCGGGCGCTGATGGCGGTTCATCGCCTGACGCGGTTTTGCCTGATTCCGGCTGGCCCTCCTGGCTTTGGGCCTCAGCCTGGCCTTCGGCCGCGGCCGTCGGGGCTGGCACTTCGCCCGCGGGCATTTCCTGCGGCCCCGGCCCGATACTTTTACTTTCGGGCGATGATGTTGGGCTTGGCTGTCCGCCGCCTGTGGGGGGCAAAGATTCATTACCAGCCTCAGGCGCCGCTGGCTCATCAAAATCTGTCGGCCCGCCCGGCCTTTCAGGTTTTTTTTCAACATCAAGGGCCGGAGACGGTTTGGCGGGATCATCCTGGCTCCGGCTTTGCACCGGACCAAAATAGTCAGGACGGTTTAAACCGCTTCCCCTTTCAGCTTCAGCAGCCGGTTCATCGGCCGCCAGCGGAACCCCTTCCGGTTCGCCGCTGGTTAAACCAGCGCCGTCATCAGGCTGAGGGACCGCCGCGTCCGCCGAAATCTGGCTCCCCAATTTAATATCTATTTTTTCCTTTTTCAAAGCGCGGGCCAGCTCTTTTTCTAAGTCCTCTGAAAATTTATTTGTATCCGCTGGCGCCATAATTTTAATCTAAAACCTGCCAATTATAGCTGTCAACCAGCCAGTTGCCAGCGGAACTGATAAAAGTTAAATATAGCTCCTGATAATAAACCAAATTCTGCTGTCGGGCGTTAGTTTCCTCTCTTTGCAAAACAACGGTAACGGCCGCTTCGCCCTGGCTTTCATCCAAATTAGTTATCTCAACTTTTAAAACCTTGGAGCTAACGCCGTAATATTGCGCGCCCGCCTCGGCCGTCATCAGCCTGTCCAGCTGCGCGCTCACTCGGGCGCTGGCCAGCAGTTTAACCTCCGCCAAATTGGCGTAGTCGCTATCAGTGGAAAAGCTGCCAAAACGCTCGGCAAAATTTCTGGCCACCGTGGTTAAAGCCTGTTCGGTTTGAGTTAAAGCCGGCGGCGTCAGCTCAGGCTGGTTATC
>LCKE01000061.1 GCA_001001205.1 Parcubacteria group bacterium GW2011_GWF2_45_11
TTTTTCAATGGTTTGTAAACTTCCACGCTCGCCGATTGTCCCGAGATAATAACCGTCGCTCCATAATTCTCCTCCCCACAGCTCTTTCTTGATCTCCGGAAACAGCTTGAATAACTCTCTCGCTGTGATGCTCTTGAATAATCTGACGATTTGCCCGCCTGAATACTTGGGGTGAAAACTGCACAATAGGTGGATATGGTTAAGGTCGCATCCCAGCTCCTCAATCTCCAACTCGTATCGTTCGGCAAGCTGATTGGCTATGTCTCTGATGGCATGGACAATCGGTTCGCTGAGCAATGCTCGGCGGTACTTTACAGGGAAAACCAAATGATAGTGTGAGGTATGGACGCAATGATGTTCTCGCTTTAGGGTCATACCTTACAGTTTCCCTTTCAAGGTACCCTGCGGCAAGACCGCAGGGTAAACTGTGGTAAATTTAAGTTATCTATTTTACGAGGCTATGAATGTTCCACGTGGAACATTCATTTTTAAAGTCTCCATTTGCACAAATCAGTCAAACAAAAAACTGAATGATCACGCATCAGTTTTAATCAACGGCTTAGTTTGTCTAAATTCAATATACGACTAAGGCATATCTTTTGCCAAACCAGCTAAATATTTTTCTGCCTCAAGAGCGGCCATGCAACCAAGCCCCGCGGCCGTAACCGCCTGGCGGTAACGCCAATCAGCCACATCGCCCGCCACAAATACTCCAGGAACGTCACTAAAAACCTGATTACTAACTTCGAGGTAATCATGCTTGGCAAATTTTAATTGTCCCAAAAATGGCTCAGTATTGGGAATATGCCCAACGGCTAAAAAAAGCCCGTCAATTTTTCTAACAGTCTTTTGGCCGGTTTGCCTATTTAAAAGCTCAACGGACTCCAGCCTCTCTTGACCTAAATAGGCAGTTATCTCGCTATTCCAGACAAATTCAATTTTAGAGTCGCCCAGAGCCCGCTTCTGCATGATATCAGAGGCCGAAAAACTGTCTTTACGATGGATCAGGTAAACTTTTTTGGCGAACTTGGTAATAAAAGTAGCCTCCTCAACGGCAGAATCTCCGCCGCCTATCACTATCACCTCCTTACCCCTATAAAAAGCACCGTCACAAGTGGCGCAGGTATGGATTCCCTTACCCAAAAACTTTTTTTCATTTTTCAAACCTAGCATTCTTGGTCTGGCGCCGCTGGCCACGATAATTGCCTCAGCCTGATAGGTCTTGGCCAAAGTTACGACCTTAAATGGCCTATATTTAAAATCAACGGACTGGACTATTTCTGAAACAAGCTTGGCTCCAAATTGCTTCGCCTGCTTTTGCATCTTTTGCATCAAAGCCGGCCCTAAAACACCTTGATCAAAACCAGGAAAATTCTCAACCTGAGTTGTCCACAATAACTGACCCCCAGGTGTGTCGCCTTCCAAAACTATCGGACCTAAATCAGCCCTGGCAGAGTAGATTGCAGCGGTCAGGCCGGCCGGGCCGGAACCAATAATAATCAATTTTTCCATATTCATCCTAAATAAGTGTAATATCGGATAAAAAAGCCTTAAATTTAACTGGTCATTAAGGCCAACAAGTGCTAAACGATTATTATCCGATATTGCTAACAACGTTGAAATTGCAATCTCTTGCGAGCCAAAACCGGCATAATTTAATCACTGCCGACTAGAAGTCGGCAGAGTAGACGAATGACTGAAGTCAGTTCATTGTTCCACTCTGAAAGAATCTTCATGCTCTTTGCCTTCAAAATGATGGTTGATATACTCCTCAATCATCTTGGCTGTGACATTGCCTACGGTAACTGCGAAATAACCTCTGGCCCAAAGATGCTGTTCCCAATACTTTTTGCCAAGTTCGGGAAATTCCATCTGCAATCTTCTGGAGGTCTTGCCCTTGAGATATTTGACTAACTTGCTGATGGATAGGCTGGGGTCGATGGAAACGAGCAGATGGACATGGTCTGGAGAGATTGAGCCGGAGATGATTTCCACGTTCTCTTCGGTGCAAATCCTGCGAATGAGCGTTTTAGCTCTTTGACCTATTTGGTCTTTGAGCACTTTGTAGCGGTATTTAGTAATCCAACAAAGGTGAATTTGAAGACTAAAAAGTAGAATGTGAAGATTTACGGTAATCATTGGTCATATCTTACATTATACTGAAGTTATCGCCTGAAGGCGAGGGAAATCACCCACCCAAAATGGGACCTTATAAGCATCTAAGCATAACGATAAGAAATACCTAGTCGCTTGAAAAAATAAAATTTCTTAATAAAATGGTGGACCTCAAGGGATTTGAACCCTTGACCTCTTGCATGCCATGCAAGCGCTCTGACCAGCTGAGCTAGAGGCCCAAATTAATTTTTTATTTTAAATTAATGCAGAAAAATTATAAAGGAAAAAAAGTGGATTGTCAAGATTCTGCCAATTTGAGCCAAAAAATAATAGTTACTAAAATTTTTTTCAATAACTAGCCCAAAACACTAAAATCTTTTGGTCAGCCCTTATATAACAGCTTATCCATAACATAAAAAGTAACCAGTTGCTTATCTCAAAAATAGTCAAAATGGTCCTAAACCTTCAATCTTCGCAAGCCCGCCTGCCAAAGCTCAATGGTGGACCTACCGAGAATTGAACTCGGAACTTACCCATGCGAAGGGTACGGTATACCGTTTACCTATAGGCCCTGGCAAGCAGGTGCGAATGCATACTCTGAATTTAACTATTTTTTTGTGTGCTTCATAAAAGGCTAATATTAGCCTATTTAAGCTCAAAAATTTATTTTGTTCTCTTGTCTGCAATTTTTACCCCGCACCCTTGGTGCCCCGGCCAAGAATCGAACTTGGATCTAGGCGTTAGGAGTGCCTTATTCTATCCGTTGAACTATCGGGGCAGCCAGGGTGCGGGACCATTTTGGATCTGAGGCTAAAAGTTGCTTTATTCTGTCGGTTAAATAATTTCAGCCGAATGAACCATCACCTTTTTACATTGTCAAAGTAATGTTCCACGTGGAACAATTAAGATAAAAATTGTATGAATATTGTTTAATTTACGCTAATGTTAGATAATTCAAGGCGTCGTAAAATATTATTTAAATATTTTACCTGCCAAAACCTCTAAAACGCCCGAATTTCGATCCCACATAAACAAACCGACTAAAATTAAAACAAAAACTAAGAACAAAACAATGACAGCCGTTAAATCTCTTTTTAAAAATGTGTCTTTCATAAATATAATTTTAAGTGTTATTACCTGGTAATATAGTATAAAATTCATAAAATGTCTAAATTCATCCTGGGATTTTGACAATTTAGACACTTTCTTCTAAAATTTAACTGCTTAATCAAAGACACTTAAGCCGCTGACACGCCTTTGCGTTAAGCCCTAATACTCGGAATTTTAAAAAGTATAACGAAGTATGACCAAGTAAATTTATTTTTACCTTGAATCGCTTCGGCGGGCGAGACTTGCTGTTAATCAAGCAGTATTTATATTATTTAAGCTCCAATGCTCGGCAGAGAAGTAATCCTTTTCACTGGACAGGCCTGATAAAATTTGATTTTCACTAATTATTAACTTTTACGCTTATGTTTAAAGAAGAAAAGGACAAGGGATTTTCCAAGGTAGAAACAATTATCGGCCCCTCGGTCAAAGTTGAGGGTGATTTTTTTGGCCAGGGCGATATTATCGTCCAGGGCGTTGTTTTGGGAAACTTAAAAACCAAGGGACATCTGGAAGTCGGAGCGGAAGCCAGGATCACCGCCGATGTTGAAGCCGGCAGCGCCAACATTGCCGGGGAAATATCCGGCAATCTGACAATTAACGAAAACCTTGATTTGAGCTCAACAGCAAAAATTAAGGGCGACATTATGGTTAACGTTCTCTCGGTGGAAAAAGGCGCCCAGATAAACGGCAAAATTTCCATGGACAAAAACGCCGCTGAAAAAAATAAAGCCTTAAACCCTAAAGCTGATTCAGAAAAAATGAATTAAATATGTACTTGTACATTTACGACAGTTTTTTAAATCATAAAAAATATTCAGCGCTTTTGGCGCGCATAGAAAACCGCCTGGCTGATCTTGAGATTAAGGGTAAAATCAACCGCCTTAATATTTTAAAAAACATGAAAGAGGTGATTGAAGACGGCATTGAGCAGGGCGTAAAAACCGTCGTGGCCGTAGGCGACGATCAAACTTTCAGCAAGGTGGTGAATATCATCGCTGATTTGGACGTGACTTTGGGCTTGATTCCGGTAAATAAAAAAAGTAAAATCGCCCGGATTTTGGGCATCCCCGCGGAAGAACAGGCCTGCGATGTCTTAGCCCAGCGCTTGATTAAAAAAATTGATTTAGGGAAAATCAACCAGCATTATTTTATTGATTCCGCCACCATAGAAAGTCCCGATGTGACTTTAGAATTTGGAAAATACAGAATCAGCCCGATTGTAAAAAAATCTTTAATCAGCATTTGTAATCTTGGCTTTTTATCGGGCAATCAAACGGTTTACCAAAATAATATTTCCAATCCCACCGACGGCCTTTTGGAAGCGGTGGTCGCTCAAACCACGGGCAAGCTTTTTAATAAAGTTCAAAAATCCGCCAGGCAAAGCATCTTTCCCTTTAAAAAAATAAAAATCGGCAGCGCGGGCGAACCGGCCACCATTACCATCGATCAGCAGGCCGTGTCTAAAACTCCCGTAGAAATTTCCATTGCCCCGAATAAATTGAATATCATTGTGGGCAACAAAAGACTGTTTTAACCGAAAAAAATTCTCCTCCACCAAACCCGATCATCCGGGCTTTTAATTTAGCCAAAACCTTGAATCCGGCACCCTTAAATTATAGTGGGCCGGATAAAAAAACAGTTAATCAAACAATCAATGAATCCCCGGCCCGACTCCCTGCCCGCTCCTCAAGTCTTACGTCTCAGAGCCAAAGACCAGCTTTCGTCTCAAGCTCAAATCTGGAAAGGCAGGCCGGGCGCAAGCGATGCAAGCGGGGCGCGGCAAGTAAACAAGAAATCAAGTGCCTCCTTTGTCATTTTAAACCGAGGACAAACTTTTAGTGAGGACGAACGCCTGCCTGCGCAAAGCCGTTGTTTCGCTTGTGGCCATGGCAGGGAGAAATCCCTCGTGTCCTGGCTTATAATCAAGAGATTTCTCCGCTCGTTCGCCATTAGGCTCACTCGGTTGAAATGAACCTAATCACCAATTCACGCTTATCATAATTTATCATTCTTTTTCTTGATTCATTATTCTTTATTCACTACATGTTGCTTAATATCCAAAGCTATATTATAATAATTCCACTCTTCGTTAAGTGAAGGCGGGCTTTAATAGCCTTAATTAAAATACTTGCTTTTATTTTATGAAAAATTCACTCTTTAAAAACTTTCTTATTTTTCTTTTGGTCTTTATCCTCATCGCCAGCATCTTTAGTTTATATAACGCTTCCGTGGGGGACGATGTGGAAGAAATTGGCTTAAACCAACTGATTGAATACATTAATAAAGACGAGGTCAAAACCATTGAAGTTGAGGGCGATAAAATTAATATCGCCTTAATCAACGGCCTTAAAAAAGAAACTCATAAGGAGTCGGCGGAATCGCTGACCGCCATGCTCAGCCACTTTGACGTCAGCCCCGAAAAACTGGAAAAAATCGGGATAAAAATAAAACAAGAAGGCTCGGTTTCGGTTTGGTTCAGCGCCATTCTGCCCTTTTTGATACCTTTGATATTTATCGGAATTTTTATTTGGATGATGATGCGGCAAGTGCAAGGCGCCAACAGCAAAGCTTTATCCTTTGGGCAATCCACGGCGCGATTGAATAATCCGGAAAATAAAAATCAAACCACTTTTAAAGATGTCGCCGGCGCCCAGGAAGCCAAAGATGAGCTTTATGAAGTTGTGGACTTTTTAAGAGCGCCAAAAAAATATCTCTCTCTGGGCGCCAAAATTCCCAAAGGCGTTCTGCTCTTAGGCGCTCCGGGTACGGGTAAAACATTGCTGGCCCGCGCCGTCGCCGGTGAAGCCAAGGTGCCTTTCTTCCATATTTCCGGCTCGGAATTCGTGGAAATGTTTGTCGGGGTGGGCGCTTCCCGAGTCAGGGATTTATTTAAAAAAGCCAAAAAGGCCGCGCCCGCCATTATTTTTATTGATGAAATAGACGCGGTCGGACGGCAACGCGGTTCTGGTTTGGGCGGCTCTCATGATGAAAGGGAGCAGACCTTAAATCAAATCCTAACGGAAATGGACGGCTTTGAAACCGACACCAATATTATCATCATGGCGGCTACCAACCGTCCGGATGTTTTGGATCCCGCTCTCCTAAGGCCCGGCCGTTTTGACAGGCAGGTGGTGATTGACCTGCCCGATATTAAAGATCGTGAAGCCATCCTCAAAGTGCACGCTAAAAACAAACCGCTGGATCAAAAGGTTAATTTAAAAATGATTGCCCAAAGAACGCCCGGGTTTGCCGGAGCCGATCTGGCCAACCTCTTAAATGAGGCGGCGATTTTAACCGCCAAGCATAATCAAAAAATTATTGGCATGCCGGAACTTTTTGACAGCATAGAAAAAGTCATGCTGGGGCCAGAAAGAAAAAGCCACATTCTTTCGGATAAAGAAAAAAAGATTACCGCCTACCACGAAGCCGGCCATGCTTTGGTAGCCCATATTTTACCCAATGCCGATCCGGTCCACAAAGTTTCCATTATTTCCAGAGGACGGGCGGCGGGCTATACCATGAAACTGCCCCTGGAAGACAAACATCTGCAAAGACGCAGCGAGTTTACCGACGAGCTGGCGGTTCTGCTTGCCGGCCATGTCACCGAAAAAGAAATTTTTAATGAAGTGACGACCGGCGCTTCCAACGATCTCAAAAAAGCCACGGACATCGCCAAAGAGCTGGTAACGGTTTACGGCATGAGCGACGCTTTGGGTCCGAGAACTTACGGCCAGCGGGAAGAGATGATTTTCTTGGGCAAAGAAATTCATGAACGACGCGATTACAGCGAAAAAACCGCGGAAATCATTGATAAAGAAGTAAACCAGCTGATCGCCCAGGCCGGCAAAACGGCCAAGGATTTAATCCTTAAACATAAACCCATCCTGGATGCCATTGCCACCACGCTCTTAGAAAAAGAAACTTTGGAAAAAGAAGAATTTGAAGCTCTTTTCCAAAATACGAAAAATAAAGTATAATATAGAGGAACACCGGCCCAGTTCATAAGCCTGACGCCGTCTACGTGGCACTTTTTAAATTACTAACTAGAAACCCTATGTCTAGTTTATATCGCAACATCTTAAAAAAATCCTGGCAAATTACCAAAAAGCACCTTTACTTATGGCCCCTGGGGTTTTTTGTGGCCTTTTTGGGCAATGGCGGTGAATATCAAATCCTCACCAAACAAATCGGCAACGTCCGCAACCAGCCGGAAGCCATCACCAATTTGCAGGGCTGGTTCAATACGGTGATGCCGAACCTCGGCCTGCCTTTCGGCCGGGGGCTTTTGCTGGCCCTTTTTCTGATTGCCTCGCTCTTAATCATCTTGCTTGTTATCTGGCTGGTCATCTCCGCCGTCGCCGGTCTGATTAAAGGTAGCGTGGATGCTTCCAAAGATCAAAGGAACAGCTTTGCCGCCCTGCTGGCCACCGGCAGTAAAAACTTTAAGCCAGTTTTCGGTTTATTTATCATAGCCAAAATCATTGTCTACACTCTGCTGGCTTTAATTTTGACCCCGCTGATGTTAGCCACCTTTGCCCAGGGCAATGTTACTTTAAACATTTTGATTATCATCATCAGCTTCCTGATTTTTGTGCCTCTGACCATTATTGTTTCTTTTGTGACTAGATTTGCGGCGGCTTTTGTGGTGCTCCAGGGCCAAAAAATGACCGAAGCTTTTAAAAACGGCTGGCGGTTGTTCGCGGCCAATTGGCTCATCAGCCTGGAAATGGCGTTTATCCTGCTGATCATCAATCTGGTTGTCGGCTTTGCTTTGTTTATTGTCGCCTTTCTGCTTTTTTCACCGTTCTTCTTTATCGGCATGGCCAGCGCCATCAACCAGACCGCTTCAACCCTGAACATCATCATGATTCCGGTAATTTTGATTATTTTGCTGACTATGGTCATCGGCTCAATGCTGGCCACTTTCCAGTTAAGCTCCTGGACTTTGCTCTATCTGCGGCTGACCGAAGGTGGCAAGGCTCACAGTAAAATCGTCAGGTGGATGGCCATGTTGCCGGAAAAAATGAAAAGAAAAAAAATTGCCCCTTAAATTACCGGTCAAGCTGAAAATATTAAAAACAAATAAAACAAGGCTTTAGCGCCTTGTTTTTGCTTATAAAATAAAGTAAAATTCATATATATGAACGACTCCGACCTCCCCCAGATCAATCTTTTACCCAACATGGCTGACGCAGACCATAAACAACAACTGGTGAACAAACTGGCAGAGATTAACCGGCAAAGCGTAGAGCAAGACATAGAACAGCGCGCGTCCGGCTTAGGCTTAGCGTATATCAATCTCAAAGGCTTCCCGGTTTCACCGACCGCGGTGGCTTTAATTGACCAGGAACAGGCGGAAGCCCTGAGCACGGTTTGCTTTTTCTACTCGGGTTCCGAAGTCAGACTCGGCTCAACCAACCCGGAAAATCCCCAACTGACTCAGCTGGCGGCCGAAATGACTAAAAAACACCATACCAATATTGAAATTTATTTAATCTCCCAGGAAAGTTTAAACGCTGTTTTAAAACTTTATGAAAAAATCCCAAAAATTAAAAAATTTTCCAGGGGCGTGGAAATTACGGAAGCGGATTTAAAAAAATATCAAACCCAAATCAGCTCTTTTGCGGAACTGCAAAAACTGATCAATGAAGTCAGCATGACCGAACTGGTTTCCATGGTTACGGCTTCCGCCCTTAAAGCCGGCGCTTCCGATATCCATATAGAAGCGGAAGAACAGGACATTAAAATCCGCTTCAGGATAGATGGTATCTTAAACACCGTCGCCGAAGTGCCAACCGAGAGCTGGCCGAAAATAATTTCCCGCGTTAAACTGCTGGCCAACCTTAAACTCAACATAACGACCCAGCCCCAAGACGGACGCTTTACCATCTTTTTAACGGATGACAAAGTTGACGTTCGCGTTTCCACCATTCCTACGGCTTACGGCGAAAGCGTGGTCATGAGACTTTTAAAATCTTCGGCCACCGGCTTGAACTTTGAAGATTTAGGCATCAGGGGCAAGGCCTTTGTGGATATAAAACACGAAATTCAACGACCCAACGGCATGATTATCAGCACCGGTCCTACCGGATCCGGTAAAACCACCACTTTGTACGCCATCTTGAATAAGCTCAATAAGCCGGAAACGAAAATCATCACCCTGGAAGACCCCGTGGAATACAAACTCAAGGGCATAAACCAAAGCCAGATTGATCGTGGCAAAGACTACACCTTTGCCCGTGGTTTAAGATCAATTCTCAGGCAAGACCCGGACGTGGTTATGGTGGGCGAAATGCGCGATCTGGAAACGGCCGACGTGGCCATCAACGCCGCCTTAACCGGCCACCTGGTGATTTCCACCATCCATACCAATAGCGCTTCCGGAGCCATTCCCAGATTCTTAGCCATGGGCGTTAAGCCATTTTTGTTGTCACCGGCTTTAAACGCCATTATCGGTCAGCGCCTCTTGAGAAAAATCTGCCCGGAATGCAAAGTGGAAGACGCCATTGATAATGACATAATGACTAAAATTCTTAATATCTTATCCAAAATACCCATGGAGTCGGCCGAAAAACTGGACGCCAAGGAATTGAATAATTTAAAATTCTACAAAGGCCAGGGCTGTCCGGCCTGCCATGGCCTGGGCTACAAAGGTCGCGTGGGCGTCTACGAAATTATGACGATGAACGCCGAAATAGAAAAGGTGATTTTGTCAGGCAAAGTTTCGGAATACGAAATAGAGGCTATCGCCATTAAAAACGGCATGCTGACCATGGTGCAAGACGGACTACTGAAAGCCAAAGACGGCATCACGGCGGTTGAAGAAGTCTTTAAAAAAACCGAATAACCGAAACGGCCCTTACAATAAATCTAAAAAATCAGCCGGCGCCTCGGTGTTGGCTTTAAACTCTAGCCAACGAAAAAAGTCTATCAATAAAAGACTTTTTTTATTTATTATACGAAAAAATTATTAACACTCCCTCCGCTACGGTATAGATAATAATAAACGGTTACTGTAACTATGAGTGGATAGATAATAATTTGGTTACCGTGGCTTAGGGTTAATTGCCAGCACATGTTCGTTG
>LCKE01000062.1 GCA_001001205.1 Parcubacteria group bacterium GW2011_GWF2_45_11
ATCGGTGCCGTCTTTTGCCTCAAATACGACGTAATTATCCTTTTCGAGCAGCTTCTTCATCCCGTAACGGGCAGCTTTTTCATCATCTACGATTAGTATGGATGGTTTAGGCATGGTTTTAAATTAAGACACAGAATTTTACAGACAACTATTTTCGTAACAGTTTAGTTTTTTGAAAACATCCATAGTTGAAAATGCCTTTATGACGCTAGGTAGTGGCAAGTCATAAATTGCCACTACATTTAATAATTTGCGTTCCTCTATGTCCAATAAAAAAATGATTATCGGGTTTACCATTAATCGATTTTTACTGGTAAATAAGACGAGGGTTAAATCTGATTCGATGCGGACAAAATAGCTTTCATAGTCAGCCAGCACCCCGGCTGCCGCTACGGACTTTTCTTGTACTCATACGAAAATATTATACCTAAAACCAGACAAGGGGCAATAAGAAATTTCGTAACAGTTCACCCACTCCCTCCCCTCACCCATCGAGGGGGAGGGATTTATAAATTTGTCTCACCTGTGGCTGGGAAAAGGCCATGCAAACCTATTCCCCGCTCATGGTGGGAGGGGTCAGGGGAGGGGTGAACTGTTACGAAATTTCTGAATACAAACCCAGACGCATCCCATCAAAACAATGGCATTCGTCCCGTTAAATATTGAATGGTTGTTTTTATTGTAATGCTCATGCTAAACACCCATATCTAACGGGGTGAAGATCATCAGCTTTATCACTGACCAACAGGTAATACGTCAAATCCTGAAACACTTCGGTCTTTGGACACTGACGTCTTCCAGAGACCCTCCCGGCACAAAATCCTCTCCTAAAGACCCTGAACTGGTTTACGAATTCTTCGATGATGGTTGGTCAGGTTATGATGAATCCTGTATGTCGCCAAATTAAACCTTTTCTTGTACTCCGCTACAGGCCCTTGACAAACAGAATATTTGTCAAGGGCAGGACGTAGGGACGGTCTTGCCATTTTTTGTCAATTTTTGTCAATTCCTTGTGGAAAATTGGGTAATGTGCTGCACATTACCCATCCTCTTATAGTTCACCTATAATTTCACACCATTCTTTCCCATTTCACATTCCTTTGATTTTTAACTTTGATGAAATAATTTAAAAAAGCTTGCAATCTTCTTCGTTTTTGGTATATTGGCTTTCCGATGGGAAAAAACAATTTCCTATCATCTCATCCATCTGATGAAAAGAAGGAAGGAGAGTAGAAATAGGTATGGTCCCCGGAAATCACAGAATAAAAGGAGGGTTGTATGATGAAAAAAAACTCAAAAAAGGTTAAGCCATTCTCAAAGTCTGAATTATCGTCCTTTGCTAAAAAACTAGAAAAGTGGGGTGAGTCTCTACCAGTCAAGGAGCAGCCTTTACTACAATTGATTCTCGGTCGTGCGAGATCCATTGAACCGGAAGATGTGAAGATTCTACAGCTTAAGGATAATCTTAAAGAAGCTGTCCTGTCGGTTTTTAAAAAATTTGCGACGGACGGAGGCATTTGGGTAAAAATAGGGCCAATATCCTGGCTTAAAAGGACACCTCAGCGACAGGGAGAAGACATCGAGATTACGCATCGGATATCCACAAAAAAACGTTAGCCTAATCGCTGACATTTTAACCTGCGAGGCGTTTTCATTTAAAAATCTATCAAGTGGAATCTGTTTATCTTTAGTAGCTTCCTCGAAGAGGCCCATTGAAAAAAACCATTGATCGAGATATCAATACATATGCGGAAACGGTTGAAAGCTTTGCCCAACACCTTGAAGCTTACATGGCTACCTTGACCGAACGAGAGCAGGCCATATTCGCTTGCCTTATAGAATCGGCCATGCATCCTTTGGAAAGGATGCGTTTGCGCAGTTCTACTGACTTTCTCAGTGCTAGCGAGCAGACTGTCCTTAAAGAACTGCTGGAGAAGAACAAGCACCAGGAGTAGGGATGTCAAGATCTGTAGGTATAATCGTTAAAGCGACCCGCCTTTGTAATCTGCGATGTTCTTATTGTAAGGACCGGAGAACAGGTCCGAATCAGACGATGAGTTTCCATGTGATGGCTCGTATGATCGCCGCAGCGCTTCAGGACACCGAGCACGATTCTGTCGAGTTCATCTGGCACGGCGGTGAGGCAACTGTGCTGCCAATGTCGTTTTACGAAAAAGCGCTATATGTAGAGTCATGTTTCCGCCTGTCCAGGCAGCTTGTTATCAATTCCTTTCAAACAAACGGGACATATATTGACCGGAAGTGGGCTCAGTTTCTTAACTCCAATCAATTTAATGTTAGTATAAGCCTGGATGGGCCACCAGAGGTACATGACAGATACCGACGCGACGCTTCCGGCCGAGGGTCTTTTCGGGACGTCAAGAGGGCAATGGAGATCTTCAGGGAATACGGAGTGCCGTTTGGTGTATTGATGGTGATAAATGAGGGTACACTGGATACTGGCCCTGACAGGATATTTGATTTTCTCAAGGAGCAGGGTATTACCGACCTCGGGCTCATTGCAGTAAAGCCTGTCAATCGGCCTGATGCCCCTGCCGATACACATACGGCACATTATGTCTGTCCTTCAAAGATGACATCTTTTCTTGCCAGACTATACGACCGCTGGGAGGAGGAGAGGGACTCTGGTATAAATATCCGTGAATTGAGCGCCATTGTGAAACGTCTCCGGGGGAATCGCGCAGAAGTCTGCACGCTTTCAGGTAACTGTTTCGGCAATTATTATCTTGTTGAACCGAACGGAGACGTTGCGCATTGCGATGTCTTTTTAGGCGACACTCGCTATACATTGGGCAATATTATGGAGCAGGACTTCAGCATCTTCCGTCAAAATCCAAAACTGACAACGTTACGTGAGGAAAACAACCGCGAGTTAGCAGCGATGAGGGAATGTCCCGAATTTGATGTATGTAACGGGTGGTGCCCACACGAGCGATACATTTCCTTTCGCCACAACCGCGGACATAAGCCGACATGCTGCGGTTTGTCTGATCTGATCAGACACATTCGTACTAGGCTGAACCGTGCAGGGTCTCATGATGCCAGCTATTCTTGATGAGCAGCGCCCACATATTTTTAAATTGCGGTATGCCTGATCTCCATGTACGCTATGAGAATCTTAAGTCATCAGTGAGATCCATAAAATCGCACTCAAGGGAAAGTTTTCTTTTGAAGAGGTTTTCAAAAAGTCGGACGGGTTTATTCAAATGTCTACATTTAAGATCATTATTGGGCCGTCCACTGAACTTCATTCTGGCGTGCATGGCTCGCTGATAGAAAATCCACCTCCTGGAATAGAATATCTCCAGAGACCTTATCAATACCATTATCTTTTTCGAGATGTCTCCCCATTCCCTTTAAATCCTTTCGATGAATTAAGCGTCTGTGAGTCAGTAAGATATGAGATGCCGCATTTAACCGACTGCATTGTACATTCATCCCGCATTCCTGTTTACAATTTGGTACCCTGGGTGGTCGATATGGATTGTCTTCTAGGCACTCTTCAATACGGGCAATTCTTTGGTATCGGCTCCAAAGAGAGGATACGGGCAGGGGATATAGACCGGGAGTCCGCAATATTGAGACAAAAAATCATGTTGTCGCTTTATCTGAGCGATAGATGCAAGGGCATCTTTTTCCGAACAGATTACAGCAGGCACCTGGCAATCCAGTATATTAGGAGAGCAGGATTGATTGATGATCGCGGTTTAGACCTGCTTCAAAAGAAAATGGAAGTAATTTACCCTACTTTGCCTGCGAAAAGCATCTCTACCACAGACGAACGGTTTATAACCGTGGTTTACATGGGGCGTACCTTCAAAGATAAGGGCGGGGATATTGCACTAGAAACCTTTGCCGAGCTAAAACAAAGATTTCGCCAATCGATCGAGCTTATCTTCATCAGTGATATTCATCCAAAACTAGCAACACGGCACCCAGGAATCACAATATTACCGGCCGTCGAACGTGAGAAGTACCTTGGTATCCTTGAGCGTAGTCAGATTTTTTTCTCACCAACAACTTTTGAAAGCTATGGAATGGCATTGGTTGAGGCAGCTTGCTATGGAATGGCAATTATTACAACAAATGGATATGGAATGGAGCATATAGAAGAACTTTTTGAAAAGGACTGCAATGCGTTTATGGTCCCCAATGAATGGCCAAAAGAAAGGAAGGTGAAGGAATTTGTAAGATTAATCAGCCTGTTAATCGACAACCGTGAAAAGTTGCGGGTGATGCGCGAGAATAACTGTAGGTTAGTTAAGCAAGGAAGATTGTCGTTAGGTATCAGAGACAAGAAGCTGTTGAATTTCTATGAAAAAATAAAAAAAGCCGTAAAAGACGGAGGAGCCTGTTATGAAGACGATCTTATCGAAGAGTTCAAGAATAAACATCGCTTATCAAGTAAAACTTTTTCTGAGCAGTATTGCTGGCTGGAGATTGCATTGAGGACTCGCGGCAGACAATTGCGGGTCAGGCTTTGAAAAAATATCCGCTATTAAAAATTGACCTTTTCCAAGAAAACGAATCCATAATTAAAACAGCATTTCGAAGTCATTGCCGAACGAGATGCAGCGTAACTGCACTGGTTCTCACATACACCATTTTTCACATGCACCTGACATCAAGCCGCTATCACAACAAACTCCATAGGTATAAATAAATTTTCCGACATTAAAATCCCCGTCTGCACGCGCATAAGTTTAAATCCATTCCGTCTGTTCGAGCCTACCAGCTAATTCCAAGAAAAAAACCAGAGTATTATATATTGCTTCAATTCATAGATTCATCGGAGGCTCTACTTTCAAGTGGCTTTAATTTCATAATAAAAGGAACTGAAGGAACTGAGGGAACTGAGAACTGAGGGGTCACCTCTGGACAGGTTGTCCGAGAATGCGGCGTCTCTGTTTTCATCATTTAGCCAGAAAAAGAGGGTAAATCGGTTGCGATGGTAAAATTGAATGATATAATAAAGCGAAATGATATCTTCAAAACAAAACCACACCAAGCAGTTAAATCTTTTCTTTGAGCCGACCGTTTTACCGAACAAACCATCCATCGCAATAATTACCTTACCAGAGAATACACAACAGAGGAGGTTAAATCACATGGCTAAATTTAAGCCGT
>LCKE01000063.1 GCA_001001205.1 Parcubacteria group bacterium GW2011_GWF2_45_11
TTATGGAAAAGAAAGCCGTTAATTATCAAGGATTCTGTCATTTAATGTTTATCAAATATTACCTTAAAAAGTTAGCTAAATGAGTTTTGCAACCATCTCTATATAATAGAACTCAGCCTTAGCCGGCGATTATACTAAATTATGCAGATTCAAAAAATTCAACCCAAGCTATCCGAAATTGAACTGACCATAGAAGTCCAACCGGCAGAATACCAGTCTTATTTAGAAAAGGCGGCGGTCAGGATTTCCGGCAATATTAAAATAGCGGGCTTTAGGCCCGGCAAGGCGCCTTACGCCATTGTCAAGCAAAAGGTGGGCGAGATGGATATTTATCAGGAGGCTTTGGAAAATATCATCAGCCATTTTTACGGGCAGGCCGTGGAGCAGGAACAGTTGAACACGGTCGGTCAGCCCAAAATAGACGTGGAAAAACTGGCGCCCGGCAATCCGATCAGCTTTAAGGCGACGGCGGCTTTAATGCCCCGGGTGACGCTGGCTGATTGGCGGTCGGTTAAAGTCAAACAAGCCGAGGTTAAAGTTGAGCCGGCCGAGATTAACCGGGTGATTGACGACATCAGAAAGCTGCAGGCCAAGGAAACTTTGGCTGATCGTCCGGCGAAAAAAGGCGACCGGGTGGAAATTGATTTTACCGTCAGTTTGGATAAGGTGGTTATTGAAGGCGGCCAGGAAAAAAAGTATCCCTTGGTTTTGGGCGACGGCCTGATGGTGCCGGGTTTTGAGGAACAGCTCGAAGGTTTGGTTAAAGATCAGGAAAAGGAATTCCAGCTTAAGTTTCCGGCGGCGTATCAGAACAAAATGATCGCCGGTCGGCTGTGCGACTTTAAAGTTAAATTATTGTCCGTGTATGACCGTCAGTTACCCGAGCTTAACGATGACTGGGCTAAGACGGTTGGCGCGGCCGGCGCCGAAGATCTTAGGTCTAAGATCAGAAAAAACATAGAGGACGAAAAGACGTTCCAGGAGGAGCAAAGAGTGGAGATTGAGATGCTGGAGCGCATCAGCCAGCAGTCGCAATTTACGGAAATTCCCGAAGTCCTGATTAATAACGAAGCCCACCGCATGGTTCATGAATTTGAAGACAGCATCGCCAACCAGGGTATCATCTTTGCCGATTATTTGAAAAATTTGAAAAAGGAAGAAAAGGATTTGGTTGAGGAATTTAAACCCAAGGCTTTGGATAGGGTTAAAACCTCCCTGGTCATTAAAGAAATCGCCGAAGCGGAAAAGATCGGGCTGACCGCCGAAGAAATAAAACAAGAAACCGAACGGATTTTAAGCCAAGTGCCGGGCCAGCCGGAAGCGGAGAATAATATAAGATCGGAAGGCTACCAGCAGTACCTGAGGACGGTTATGAGAAATCGTAAAGTCAGTAAACTGCTTAAAACCGTTTGCGTCAATTAACTAATTTTTATCAAAGCCCCGTTCAGTATCGCTGTGCGGGCTTTTTTGATATAATGTAAACAAGAAAAACGTATGAAATTTGGCGCTCACGTATCAATCGCCGGAGGCATATTTAACGCGCCGGCCAATGCTAAAAAAATCGGTTGCGAAGTCTTCCAGATCTTTTCAAGGTCGCCCAGGGGCGGCCCGGCGCCTCCACTGACCGAGGATGTACTCAGCCATTTTAAGTCGGCTATGAAAGAAAATGGTCAGGCCGAGGCCTACATTCATACGCCTTATTATATTAATTTGGCCTCAAGCAACAACCGCATCCGTTTGGGCTCAATTGAGGTGATCAGACAGGAGTTGGAGCGCGCTTCTCTTTTAGGCTTGCCGTATATCATGACTCATTTGGGCAGCGCCAATGACTGCCCGCGGGCCCAGGCGGTCAGGCAAGTGATTCAGGGGGTTCAGAGCATTTTAACGGGCTATAAAGGCGCTGCCTTGCTGTTGCTGGAAAATTCCGCCGGTTCCGGCAACGTTGTTGGGAACAGCTTTGAGGAAATTCGCCAAATAATTAAGGGGGTGCCCAGGCAAACTCGGAACAAACTGGCGGTTTGTTTTGACACCTGCCACGCTTTCGCTTCCGGTTACGATCTTAGGAGTAAAAAGGCCGTTAATCAGACAATGAATCAATTTAATAAAATCATCGGCTGGGCAAAATTAAAATTAATTCATCTTAACGATTCCAAAACGGATTTAGGCAAACACGTGGATCGGCACGAGCATATTGGTCTGGGTAAAATCGGCCGGATCGGTTTTAAGGAATTTATTAATCATCCCCAGCTTAAAAAAGTCAGCATGATTCTGGAAACGCCGATTGATAACCACGGCGGCCAGGAGGATGATTTGAAGATGATTAAAAAACTTAGAAAATGACCAAACCGCAAGAACCAGGCAAATCAAATAAAAAAAAGTAAGATTGGTTCTTTTGGTTTTGGTTTTTGAGACTTAACCTGTTTTATGACCATCGGTTTTTATCTTATTGTTATTTTAGTCTTAGGCTACTGTTCGGTGAATCTCCGGGAACGGCTTAATTTAGCCTGGCTTAAACCTTTAACCTGGCTGGGGATTTTCATTCATGAGTCATCTCACGCCCTGGCCTGCATCATCACCGGCGGCCGCGTGACCGGCTTTCAGGTTAATGCCCGGGCCGGCGCCGTCAGCCATTATCAGGCTAAGGTGCCGGTCATCGGCCCGATGCTGATTGCCATCGCCCCGATCTTGGGCGGTTTGGCCGCCATCGGGTTGTTAAATCATTTTTGGTTACAGACTTCTTTGGGCGTCAGCTCAGCCAGTATTTGGCTGACTTTTTTGGATGTGGTCCGAAGTTTTAATTTTTTAACTTTGTCCGCCTGGGCGCTGATCGTTTTGTTATTGAATGTGGGAGTCATGCTGGGACCTTCGGTACAAGACTTAAAAAATATCTGGCCGTTAGTCATCCTGTCTTTTTTTATCAGCAGCCAAGCGGTGGCGCAAATCCTGGCCCTGGTTATTGTTTTAATTGCCATCAATATTATTTTATTTTTTTTAATCTGGCTGATCAAATCATTATTTAAAAAACCATATGGACATTATCAGAGGTCAAATTGAAAAAATAGAAAAGTTTGTGGAAGCCAGACTTGATTCTTTAACTTGGCAACATACCAGGGGAATTCGTCCGATTGCTAAAAAGCTGGCCGGTTTAGAAAGAGCGGATAAGTCCATCGTTGATGTAGCTGTTTTATTTCACGATCTGGGTAAAGTTAAAGGTGACGATGGGCACGCGGCTAGAAGTGCCGAAGCCACCAGAAGATATTTAGAAAAAGAAAATTTTAGCCGGCGCTTTATTGAGGAAATAGTTTATTGCGTCAGCGTTCACGATTTGCCTTGGCAAAATCAAGCCAATTTGTTAACCACGCCCGAAGCCAAAGTTTTATTTGACGCTGATATGATTCAGCAACTTTCCAAATTTGGCGTTATTCGCCATATTATGTATTTTCAAAGAGACATCGCGAATAATTTTGCCGCAGGCTTAATCAAGGCTCGCGATGCTTTGTTTAAGGCTTATAATTTGATTATTACCGAAAATGGCAGACAGCTGGCCGAACCGGGTTATAAATTCGTTAAAGATTTTTTTAAGGATTTGTTATAACGTGCTGAGACAAATAATAATGAGGACGAAATACGGCTGAATACTGATCATGTCCTGATGAGTTATCCGCATCATATCGGCACAATATCCGTCTAGTTAATTTGTATTTATCTTAATCGTATTTATGAAATTAACTATTTTGGGTTCTGGCGTAACCATGCCCTCATTAACCAGAAACGCTGCCGGTTATTATTTAAAGATTGGCACTAATCATGTTTTAATTGACTGCGGCAGCGGCACCTTGCGTCAACTACTTAAAGCTAAAGTTAAATGGCAGGAGCTGGACTATATTTTTATAAGCCATCGTCATCCCGACCATATCACAGATTTAATGGCCATCATGCACGCCATTTACGTTGCTGGACATTTTAATAACCAGAGAATTAAACCGTTAGTTTTGGTCGGCTATAAAGGCTTTAAGCAGGACTACCATTATTTTAGACAAGCGACTTTTCCGGCAGGTCGAGAATCATATTCGATCAAAATCATGGAAATTAAGCAATCAGCCAAACAATTTTCCAGCTGGCGAGTGCGGGCTACCTCTGTGGAGCATGGCGGTTTAGAGGTTAATGCTTATCGTTTTGAACATCAGGGTAAAAGTTTGGTGTTAGGCTCTGATTGTGATTATAACCAAAATCTGGTTAAAATATGTCATCAGACCGATCTAGCTGTTTTGGATTGCATGATGCCTATAGTAAAAAAACTGCCGGGCCATATGTCGCCTAAAGAATGCGGGCAGACGGCCAAGGAAGCCCGGGTTAAAAAAATCGTTTTGACCCATATCAATCCTAAATACGATAATATTAACCTTAAGAAACAAGCAAAAAAGTATTATCAAGGTCCGGTAGTTATCGCTAAAGACTTAATGACAATAAAAATATGAAGATAGCCATAATTTCCGACACTCACGATAACGTGCCTAATTTAGAAAAGGCCCTGGCGTGGATGAAGGACAACAACATTGGGCAGTTAATCCATTGCGGCGACTTATGCGCGCCCGCGATACTGGCGGCCGTTTTAGCGCCTAATTTTGCCGGTCCGATTCACATGGTTTTTGGCAATGTGGAAGACAGAGAGCTGACGCTTAAGAAAGCTGAGGATTTTCCCCGGGTCAGGCATTACGGCGATGCTGGCGAAACGGAAATCGCCGGCAAAAAAATGGCTTTTGTTCATTTTCCGGAAAAGGCCAAAGAGTTAGCCGCCAGCGGCCGGTATGATTTTGTCTTTTATGGACATACCCATCAGCCCTGGGAAGAAACGATCAAGCAAACGCGCCTGGTCAACCCCGGGACGCTGGCCGGCCTGTTTAGCAAAGCTACCTTCGCCGTTTATGACACCGCAACGGACAAGCTGGAGTTAAAGATTTTAGAACAACTATTGTAAGGATTACCTACGGAGTATGTGCGGATATCCGTAACACATCCGTATTAATACTTCCGCATTCTTTGTTATATGAGAGATGATTAAAATAATTCTGTTGAAAGTTAGTTGATTAATTTAGCTAAGTTAAGCGAATAAATAGCTGTTCTTTGAGATAATTCTCGTGTAT
>LCKE01000064.1:0-5084 GCA_001001205.1 Parcubacteria group bacterium GW2011_GWF2_45_11
GCGTGTGCTCTTCCGATCTCTTTGAGAATGTTGATGAACATCTGATCATCAACATTCTCAAAGGCCACCGTGCCCCTGGCTTTCATCACGCCGATCACTTCAAAGCTTTCGCGGCGAATTTTAATTTTTTGACCCAAAGGATCCTGACCGCCGAATAAATCAAGAGCGAGCGCCGAGCCTAAAACGGCCACCCGCGCGATGCCTTTTTCGTCCGACTCCGAAAAAAAGTGGCCCATCGCCACTTCGGTATCCTCCACGTCCAGATAACTGGCCATCGTCCCAACAAAGGTGGTGTCAAGCTGCTGGTTTTGCCAGGAAACAGTCTCTATGCCGCGAACAAAAGCGGCGGCCGCCGCCACTTCTGGCACCTGCCTGGCCAGTGCGACGGCATCTTCATATCTTAAAGTCGTCACCGTGATGCCAAAAGCGGCGGCCGGCGGGCCGTCTTCGGCCGAAGCGCCGGGCAAAATGCCGATTAAATTAGAACCGACTTTTTCCACCTGGCTTAAAATCAAACTTTGCGCGCCGGCGCCGACCGACATAATAATAATAACGGCGGAGATGCCGATGATAATCCCCAACATGGTCAAAACGCTTCTGGTCTTATTGGCTTTTAAGCCGACCAGGGAAAGTTTTATGATGCTGCCAAAATTCATGACGATGAAAGCCCCGCGCTGAACACACGGGTAGGTGATTAATTTTTATCCGTACGGACAAAGGCTGAACCCGGCGGCCGTAGTCAGCTAAAACTTATTTATTCAGGTAGCTTGTTTTAGCGGTAATCCTATCCTGGACCCTGTAATCTTGGACAATTTTACCGTCCTTTAATTGGATGATCCGCCCGGCATGCTTGGCGGTTTCATTTTCGTGAGTCACTAAAATAATGGTCTTGCCGCACTCGTTAAAATCCTGAAGAATATTCATCACCTGCGCTCCGGATTTAGAATCCAGATTGCCGGTCGGCTCGTCCGCGAAAATAATCTCGGGATCATTGACTAAAGCCCGGGCAATAGCCACCCGCTGCTTTTCGCCGCCCGATAACTGGCTGGGCAAATAATCCAGACGGTGTTCCAGGCCGACAGCCTTAATCGCCGTGCTGGCTTTTAGGGAATTTTGATCTTTGCCGCTGTAAATCAGGGGCAGCTGGACATTTTCCAAAACCGAAGTTTTAGGCAACAGATAAAACGATTGAAAAACAAAACCAACCTCCTGATTGCGGATGACCGCCAGCTGATTATCGCTCAGTTGCGCCGTATCTTCGGACTTGTAATAAAAAACGCCCGAAGTCGGCCGATCCAAAAATCCCAAAATATGCATTAAAGTGGATTTGCCCGAGCCTGAGGGTCCCATAATCGCCACAAACTCCCCTGTGGCAATCTCAAAAGACACGCCCGTTAAAACGGAAGTTAAGACTTCGTCGGTCTGATAATTTTTGACGATATCCCTGACCCGGATCAATGGTTCGGCCATAGCGTTAAAAGTTAAACTGGCTGGTTGAAATTTTCACTTGCCGTTTTTAATATAAGTAATGACGTTTTCGCCTTCTTTAAGGCCGTCCAGAATTTCTATCAAACCGTCGTCGCCCCTTAAACCGGTCACGACCGGTTTTTCCGTTTGCTGGCCGTTTTCCAAAATTCTGACCAAGCGCTGATTATCCTTAACGATAACGGCGCGGGCCGGCACATACAGAACGTCGGTGCGGCTGTCGGTTAAAACGGTGACGTTAGCGGTCATGCCGGATTTGACCTGCTCCTCTTTTTGATCAAAAGTCACTTTCACCTGATAATAGACCACGTCGTTAATTATGGTTTCGGCCGGATCAACAAAGGCGATATGCCCCTGAAACATATTGTCATCGCCAAAAGCGTCCAAAGTAATTTCCGCCTGATCGCCAACTTTAATTTTAGAAATATCCGATTCTGGAACATCCACGTTAATCTCCAGATTGCTTTCACCGATTAAGGAAAAAAGCGGCTGGGCGGAACTGACAAATTCGCCGATTTCATAATTGATGTTAGTCACCAAACCGGCGATGGGCGCCCGTAGCCGGTAATTTTCCAAATCAGCCAAAGCCGCCTGCAAATTGGCCTGCGCCGCCTTAAGCCTGGCCTGATACAGCTCTATTTCAAAATCCCGAGGCCCGGCCCCCTTTAAGGCCAGCTGAGCCTGCTTTAAAGATAGATCTTCAGCGGCCTGATCCAGCTTAGCCTGTGCCTCGTCAACGCCGGCCTGATCGTTTAAAGTTTCCGCTTCCAAATCGGACTTGGCCGACTGCATGGCGCTGATTTTAGTGGCTAAACTCGCTTGTTCGGTTTCCAGGCTTGATTTATAGGTATCAATCTGGGCCTGCGTTAAACCGCCCGCCGGCACGGACTTAAGCATCATCTCGTAAGCGTTGTCCAATAAACCGGCCGTGCTGTTTAGCGTGCTCAAAATTTGGACGGCCACAGCGGAAAGATCAGCAACGGTATTTTCTATTGAGTAAAGATCAAAATCATCATCCGCTTGATTAAGCAAAGTTTCGGTGGCGGTATACTGGCTTTCGGTCTGATAATAGGAATTGCGGTTAGTGCCGCCCAAATAGTCGGCGTAAGCCGAGCTTAAGATATAATCCACTTTGTGTAAGGCCTCTTTGACGCTAAAGATGGCGTCGGCGCCGTTATCCAAAACATCATTTTTCAAATTAATTAAAGCCTGATTCTGACTGGCGACGGCGTTAAGCCAAGCGGTCTTGGCCGCCTCTAAAGCGGCCTGGGCGGCGCTGACGGATTGGCGGCTGACCTCCAAATCTTCGTGGCTGGCTCCAGCCAAAACCTTATTTAAATCAGCTTGAGCTTCGGCCACCTTGGCGTTGGCCGCGGCCACCTGGCTGATGGGCTGAGCGGAGTCAAGCTGGGCCAATAACTGGCCGCCCTGAACCCGCTCGCCTTCTGTAACGGTCAACTGCCACAGCTTGCCGGAAACGGAAAAATTCAGATTGGTCTCCGAAGCGGATTCAATCTTACCGGTCGCCGTCACCGTCTGGCTTAAGCTGCCCCGCTGCACCGGGGCGGTGATCAGTTCTTCTTCCTGGGGTTTATTGGCCTGCAGGGCGACAATCGCCAAAATCACAATGATGGGTACAGCGGTCAGCCAAAATGCCTTGCGTTTAAATAATTTTTTCATAAGTTTTAAGATAAATTAAAAAAGGTGAAAATCATCCCCCCGATAAAAATCAAAGTTAATAAAGCCACCAGGGGCATCGGCAAAGACAACTGATATTCCGGCAGGCGCTCCCGCTGTTTTAATGACCTGAGCTTAAGATAAATCGCCAAAACTAGCAAGCCCTCAAGGCCGCCGCCCACAGCGCCGACAGTGCCAATCACTCCGACAAAATCATGAAGGCCGAATAAAAAAACAACGAGCGGCACCAGACAGGCTAAAGACCAGGCCCAAAAATGGGAAATTTTTAAATCGTATTTGTAAGTATCGCGCAAGGCCAGGCCTAAAGTTAAAAAACTGGTGCCCATGGTAAAAACCGCAAATAAATTGCCAAAAATAATCATCGCTTCCCCGATGGTCTGGCCCAGGCCGATAGTGGCGATGGCGGTCGTTTTAAGGCCGGTCACGCCCACCACCAAAAGGGTGAAAATAAAATAAACAACAAAGGGAATGACAGAGCCGATAATAATCGCCTGTTTGACTTTCTGTTCCTGGCCTTTAAGCGCCAGCCGTAACTGAGGGATAGCGGACATGCCGCCAATGGCAAAAAAAATCACGCCGTAAGGCACAAATAATTTTAACAAGCTGAATTCCCGAAGGTGGTCTAAATTTATGGCGCTCGCTCCCCAAAAAGTAATGATGATGACAATGGTCATAATCGCCAAAGTCATAAAAAACTCAAATCTTTTGATAATGACCAGGCCGATATAAACCAGCAGGGAGGCAAAAGCAAAAAAAATCAGACTGTAAAGCAAAGGCGAACCGCCAGCCAGGGCCGCCAAGGCTTCGCCTTCCCCGATAATGTAGGCCAGCAAGGCGCCGTAAAAACCAAAGACCACCGAGCCGAACATAAGGTATTTGCCAATCTTGCCAAAATACTTTTCCGCGTAGCCGGTCAGCTGATGATTGCCTTGGGTGCTTAAAACGATTTCGCCCAGTAACAAATTTATCAAAATAACGGCAACGGACAAAACTACCAGCACAACCATACCCGTTAAAAAACCGGCCTGAGCCACTACGTAAGGAATGCCTAAAATGCCGGCGCCGATGATCGTGCCGACTAAAATAGAAATCGCTTCCACTAAAGGTAAATTTTTACCCATAAAGTATTTTTTGCTTAACTAGAAAAAGCTGATTTAAACTTTGTTTAAAGCCACGACGTATATTGATGCCGCGCTCTTGATAAAAAATTGCAGGCCAGGCCCACAACAAAATCTTAGTTTTTCATCTTCAATATAGCCATATTTTAGTATAATTTTGACGTTTTGGCAAACTTAAAAAACTGCTTTGAGGCGTTTAAAAAACCAAAGGTTAAGGCTAAGAAGCTTCAAGGACAAAATTGACTGACAATCAAAAAAACAACGAATCAAATAATCAAAAAATCATGCGTCTACATTTATCATTTAGACCTAAAAGACGGGCTTTAGTGAGGAGAAGCGCCTGCCTCTGCGCGGAAACAACGGCCTGGGGCAGGCAAACGCCAGGCGGGCATTAGGCTGACTCGGTCTATAATGACAAACATCGCTCTTAACCTAATCCGCCAATTCAAACTAACAGGGCCAAAATCAGGTAGTTTAAAGAATAGCCATAGGCGAAAAAGAGGGTCAAAAATTCCAGCCATTTTAATTTGCCCAGCTTTACGGCAAACAGGCCGGCGTTCAAAACAGGCATCACCACCAGCATGGTTACCAGCCATAAAAAGGCCGACCACAAGAGAGCGGTAATTAAACTGAATTCCGCAAAAAATATGCCTTGGGCAACCAGCCAAAAATAAACCTCGGCCAACATACCGCCCAAAAACAAATGGATCAGCCAGCCGAGCGAGGCGGCCAAGGCCTTATCTTTGGATTGTCTGATAAAAAATTCCCCCACCAGCAGCATAA
>LCKE01000064.1:5097-7252 GCA_001001205.1 Parcubacteria group bacterium GW2011_GWF2_45_11
TAAAAGCCCCATAATCATGGCGGCCAGCATGCCGTTCAAAAAAATTGGCAGATCGGACATAATTTTATGGTTAAAATAAACTTAATAAGTTTAACGTTAACTGACGCTAGAAAAAATCAATCCTGGGAATTAAAAATCTGGACCGCCGCCCGCCAAATGCTGTCATCTCCCTGCTCTTTCAGCCAATACCACCATTCCGCCCCCCAAAAATAAATCGGCGACAGTCCGGTCCGATTAGCGTATAAAAAATTTTTCCTGAACTTGGCTAAATCCATGGAATGGTATTGATCCCCAAGCGGCGTGTTTAAAACTATCATCGGTAGCCAGGGCTCCATCTGCATTTCGCTGACGAAAACATTCTCCACCGGGCTTAAGTGGCGGACCAGCCAGGCCTTAAGATAATAATAAGCCGGGGGCAAGGGATAATAAAAATAACCCAAGGCTTTATTCCAGGTGATGCGATAAACGCTCACCCCCACCTCGTCGGCCAAATAAGCCGCCCGTAACCAGGTGGAAAGCTCGCCGCTTTCGGTAACAATCACCGGGCGGCTGTCCAAAGCCCGGACCAGCTCCAGCTCGCTCCGGTAAAAATCAAGGTCAGGCTTGGGGCACTGGCCAAAAATTTTTAAAAAAGGTTCGTTTTCCACCTGCCAGGCCGTAATGGCGGCAGTCTCTTTATAGCGGTTGACGATCGCCGTAATCATCCCCTTAATAAAACGCTCCCGCTCGCTCTGGCTTAAAGTAAAGCTCCAATCGGGCCAATGGCACTCCGGCCATCTGGGTACCCGCTGGCCGATAGCCAAAATAACTTCCGCCTGATTTAAAACGGCCTGGTTGATCGCCCAGTCCAGATCGCTAAAATTATACTTACCCGGTTCCTCTTCCAGCAGATCCCAATAAGCCACCAGCCGGATTTTTTTTACCTTAAGCTCGTCCAGTATGGCCAAATAAACCTCACGCCAATCAAGATTCAGTTCCTCGGCATATTTTTGGCTGAAAGTTATGCCTAAATCAATCTGACGTCCCTGGCCAAAATCAGCCCGGTAAAGCCAAACTAAAAGAACGAGCAAAGCCAGACCGAGGATAATTTTAGTCAAGCTGAAAAATTTTTTAACCATCTAAATTAAAATTATCATTACTCCGCTAAAAATAACCAGGCTCCAAAATACTTTTTGCCAAACAAATCGCCTTTGAATATCTTCCCGTAAAATTTGCGGATAAAATTTAGACAAAACATAAACAATCAGCATCACAAAAAAGAACTGCAGGCCGTTTAAAGCCGTGACAATGGTCACGCTACCCAAACTGATGGCGTACTGCATTAAAATGACTCCCAACCCCCCAGCCGCCTGCCCGATGGCAAAGGCCAGCCATTTCTGCCGGTTTTTTTTTGTCTCAATTTCTTTTAAGTCCAGCGCCGCCCGCCAGCCACCGAACACGACGGTAAAGATCAAAGCCGTGGCCAAAGAAATCCATCTTAACCAAACAAAGGCGGTGATAAAAGAAAGTTCATTATAGGCAATCTTGCTGAAAGTGTTAGACACGGCGAACATCAGACAAGTGGCTAAAATAAAAAGCCAGCCCTGCGAGGTCAGCCGGGTTTTAGGCAGGCCCACCTGTGACAGAAAATAGCTGCCTAAAATAATCAGCAGAATGGCCAAAAATTTCGGCGCGGAAAAAAATTCAACCGCCAAAAATAAAGACAATAAAAAAACGAACAAAGGCGTGAGGCTGATGCTCAACGGATTAACCTTGGACACTTCGGATTTCTGCACGGCCAAAAATAAAAAATACAAGCCGAAATAAAAAGCAACGCCGCCCATGACCAGGGTGCCGAGCTCCGCTTGAGGAAAATAAAAATCTCGGGAAAAAAATAATAAGGCCGAACTGGCCAAAGCGCCCAAAAAAACCGCGTAAAAAGCATAAGAAACCGGCACAATCCTAGATTTAGTCAGTAAAAATTTATCAATCACCGCGGCGATAGCCAGCAGAAAAAAAGCGATAAAAGCGATAATAAACCACATGCCTTGATTTTAAATTTAAAATTTTTAAAGCAAAATGAATTACCCTGCGGCAAGACCGCAGGGTATCGGCAGAAAGGTATGACCCTAAAGCTATATCAGCCTTAGTTGTGCCTCTGCCGGCGTCTGGCCTT
>LCKE01000065.1 GCA_001001205.1 Parcubacteria group bacterium GW2011_GWF2_45_11
CTAGAAATGTCCATACGCTCAGCGATTTCAAAACGCAGATTGTTTTTGGTTTGTTTGGATATAGCGGCCATCGCGGCTGCGTACACCCTGGCTTTTTTTCTGCGGCCTGATTTTTTCGGTATAGCCGCCGATCGTATCTCTTTCTTGTTGTCATCCTGCATGGTTTTTGCAATCCTGTTCTACATCTTTGACCTCTATTACCCCTTTAAAATCTTTAGAGCCGCGCAAACCTTGATTGATGTGACGATCAGCGTCAGCATCGGTAGCGTGATCATGGCTGCCTGCTCTTACGCTAATCGCTCTTTTACAGTGCCTCGTACGGTTTTTGTTTATTCGACCTCGCTGATTATCCCGTTTGTTTATTTGATCCGCCTGATTTATGATTTCATTTTTAAGTACCGGTTCCTCGACAAAAAAGCATTGATCATAGGCACAGGCCCTTTGGCCACGGAAATCGCCAAAGTCATCCGCGACACCCACCATTCGGGCATTGAAATCGTAGGCCTTGTTTGCGAAACCAAGAAAAACCACGGCGACCGGAAAAATGGAATTCCCGTGCTCGGCGGGATATCCGAACTGGTTTCCCTCATTGACTGGTATAAAGTCGAACTGGTTATTTTGGCACTGGATCCAAGCCTTGAGGTTTCGGAGGCAAGCCTAATGTCTGACCTTATGAAGAAGGGAGCTTCGGTCACCAGCGCCATCCACCTGTTTGAAAGTATCCAGGGAGAAGTGCCCTATCAGCTATTAGGAAGCCATTACCTCCTGGGACTCATGTCCCAGGTTAAAACACGCCCATATCTCAAATTAAAGCGGTTTATGGACCTTTTATTGGGAGGAGGGCTGCTTTTAATTCTTTCACCCGTATTCCTTATCACCTTAGCGCTCATGTCACTGACCACGAAAGACAGTGTTTTTTTTATCCAAGACCGCATTGGCAAGGACGGGAAACCCTTCCGGCTCATCAAATTCCGTTCCATGAAAGAAATCAAGAAAGGGAAAATGGTGGTAACGAAGTTTGGTCAATTTATGCGGCGCTACCGCATTGACGAAATCCCCCAACTCTTGAACGTTTTGAAAGGGGATATGAGCCTTATAGGCCCCCGGCCCGAAATCCCCTATTTTGTCTCACGGTCCAGAAAGCGTATTCCATTCTACGACACGGTTTTTTCCGTCAAACCGGGCCTTACGGGCTGGGCGCAGGTCAAATTCCGCCATGCCACATCCATTAAAGACTATAACCAGAAGTTCAGGTATAATTTGTATTATTTGAAAAATATTTCGTTGTCGCAGGATTTGGTCATCCTTCTGAAAACAATCAGGGTGGTGCTGCTGGGCAGCGGGAAATAATCCTATCAAGAAAAATTCGGTAACGCCGATGTATTAATGATTTATGAATAAAAAAAAATCTGACGAAAATAAAAGGCAATACGAGCGGCTTCGCTCTTATTGTCTGATTCGGTACAATAAAATGGCCGACGCCAAGCCGGGGTCCGAGAAAACCACCAATGTGAAAAATATCTCGGAAGGCGGATTGATGTTTACCTCCTACGAATACCTGCCCGTCGATTCCACCATTAAAATCATGATTAATTTCCCGGGTCGGGAAGAACCTGTTGAAACCGTGGCTAAAGTTAAACGTTGCATCAAGGCCTCGGAAAGTGAAGAAGTCTATCATGTCGGCATTCTATTTCTGGATATTACCGATCCGGACCGCCAGCAAATCCACGCCCACGTTGAACACGCCCGGCGCGACAAAAATGGAAAAAAACTTATCAGCAAGCGGCGCTGGTGGCAATTCTGGCTGAGAAAAAAAATCAAATCATCTCCTTCGCACGAAGACCCCGCCTGAGCTTTTTCTTTTTCCTTAATCCTTGCTATAACATGTATTTTGGGTAAAATACGCAACACAGATATTGCATAGGAGGTAAAACCAGGCATGGAGTGCGACATCTGCGGTACCAAAGACGACTTGGTTAAAGTAAAGACGGAAGACGACGAGATTATCCACCTTTGCCGCGCCTGCTACCAGACCCAGTATGAAGGCTATGAGGCTTCAAATGACGCGGAATGGGAAGAGGATGACGAAGATGACTGGGAAGAGGACTCGGAGAATGATGACGAGTCTTTCGGAGACAATGACGATTTAGAAGATGATGGATTAGACAATGAAGAGGAGGAAGGATAATGTCGCGCGATCATGACAAACGGAAAAAACGTCAAAGAGCAAAAAAAAGACTTAAACGCCTGAAAAAAATCAAGAAACAAACGCCATACCAGCCCAAAACGGCCTAGGATTATTCATGCCCAAGGTAGTCGTATCGGCCATAGGCAAAGACCAACCCGGTATTGTGAGCAGCGTGACGGGGATTTTATACCGTCACGGGGCCAGTATTGAGGATTCTTCCATGACGATCCTGGAAGAAAACTTTGCCATGATCATGATCGTGTCCCTGCCGCGCGAGGCCACGGCCGCGGAATTTGCCGAGGACTTCAGAAAACTTGAAAAAAAACAGGGCTTACTGGTCTCCATCGCAACCCTAAAACAAAAACCCCATGTCGGGCCCGTCAAATCGCAGGGCACTCCTATCATGGTGTCTGTTCTGGGTAGCGATAAGCCCGGAATTGTCCACCAGGTGTCTAAACTTCTGGCGGGCTTAAAAATCAACATCACCGATTTGAACACCAAGGTCATTGGCAGGGAAGGAAAGAAGAATATCTACGCCATGATAGTTGAAGTTGAATTGCCTCCCCCCATTTCACCGGCCAAGCTTCAAGGCAGGCTGTCCCGCCTCGCAAAGACCCTCAAAGTTGATATTTCCTCGCATCCCATCGAAAGCTTGACCCTGTGATTCATGCCGATGCTTGCTATCACGCATTATCCTGACGCTATTTTGCGCAGAAAATCCGCTCCTATTCATCATATATCACCCGCGATTAATGCGTTGGTCGATGATATGATAAAGACCATGTACGCCTCACCCAAAACCATAGGCCTGGCAGCGCCGCAGGTCGGACATTCGGTTCAGCTCATCGTTATTGATGTCAGCGCCAGGGAGAAAAAGCATGGTCTCCTGGTGCTCATCAATCCCGCGCTGGTGTGGGGTAAAGATGAGAAAATTTTGCGGGAAGGATGCTTAAGCCTGCCGGATTATACGGGAAACGTTACGCGGTACAATCATGTGCTTGTCCGCGGTCTAGACCGGGGGGGAGCGCCTTTTCAAATTGAAACGGAAGGCATTGAAGCCATTTGCCTCCAGCATGAAATAGATCATATCAACGGAATGATGTTCATCGACCGCGTGTCATCCCTTACAACGGATGTGTTCAGGCGCAAACGGTATGGCAAAGTCTGATATCAATATTCTCGGCATTTCCGCTTTTTATCATGACAGCGCGGCCTGCCTGCTCAGGGACGGCAAAATCGTAGCCGCCGCGCAGGAAGAACGCTTCACCCGTAAAAAACACGATGCCGCCTTTCCTTTTCACGCCATTGAATTTTGCCTCAAGGAAGAAAATCTATCTGCCCACGATCTGTCCCTGGTGGCCTTTTACGATAAACCTTTTCTTAAATTCGAACGGATTATGGAAACCTATATGTCCACCTGTCCCTATGGGATACGCTCTTTTCTTAAAGCCGTTCCCATGTGGATAAAAAAGAAACTTTGGATGAAAGACCTTATCCATGAAAAATTGGGATATCAAGGCCAAATCCTGTTTCCGGAACATCACGAGTCACATGGTGCCTCCGCGTTTTTCCCCTCGCCGTTTCAGGAGGCCGCGGTGCTCACCATTGACGGAGTCGGGGAATGGGCCACGGCGAGCTACGGCACAGGCAAGGGAAACAGGCTTGATCTTTTGGCGGAAATCCACTTTCCCCATTCTATCGGCCTGCTCTATTCGGCATTTACCTACTACGCCGGCTTCAAGGTTAATTCTGGCGAATACAAACTTATGGGGCTCGCGCCTTACGGTGAACCGAAGTTCAAAGACTTGATTCTCAAGGAGTTGATCGATCTTAAGGAAGACGGCTCTTTCCGGATCAATCTCGACTATTTTGATTATTGCGCCGGGTTACGCATGATCAACCAACGTTTCGAAAACCTTTTCGGCGAACCCGCGCGCAAAGCCGAAACGCGGTTAACGCAGCACCATATGGATGTTGCGCGGTCAATACAGGATGTGACGGAAGAAGTCATGCTCCGCATGGTTAAGCATGTCCATAAGGAAACCGGCATGAAGCATTTGTGTCTTGCCGGAGGAGTGGCCCTAAACTGCGTAGGCAATGGTAAAATTCTCCGCCACGGCCCGTTTGAAAAAATTTGGATTCAACCTGCAGCGGGCGACGCAGGCGGTGCTTTGGGCGCCGCATGCATAGCCTGGTATCAATACCTTGGAAATCCCCGTGAAGCCGATGGGGTTAGCGACTCGCAGTACGGTTCATTTCTGGGTCCCAAATACGAGCGCGATCACATCAAAGACTTTTTAGACAAACAGGGCATTTCCTACACGGAGATATCGACTGCCGAATTACCCTCAACAATCGCTGACCTCCTTGCCCAAGAAAATGTTGTCGGCTGGTTTGAAGGCCGTATGGAATTCGGACCGCGCGCGCTTGGGGCACGTTCCATTCTTGGCGACGCGCGCTCCGCTAAAATGCAGGAAACCATGAACCTCAAAATCAAGTTCAGAGAAAGTTTTCGTCCTTTCGCTCCGTCGGTAACACGCGAAGCCGTTTCAAAATATTTCGAATTGGAACACGACAGTCCCTATATGCTTTTGGTGGCTCCGGTCAGAAAAGAGTTATGCCGTGAGATGAGCGCCGACGAGCACAAACTTTTCGGCTTGAAAAAATTAAACTTAGTCAGGTCCGAACTACCGGCTATCACCCATGTGGATTATTCGGCGAGAGTTCAGACCGTAGAGAAAAATCACAACCCGCTATTTTACGATACCCTGAAAGCGTTTGAAAAAAAATACGGTTGTCCGGTTTTGATTAACACGTCATTCAATGTACGGGGGGAACCCATTGTCTGCACAC
>LCKE01000066.1 GCA_001001205.1 Parcubacteria group bacterium GW2011_GWF2_45_11
CTCCGTGCCGGTGGCCACTGCTCTTTCGGTTTTTTTGGGCGATTTCTTTGACAAAAAAATTGAACAGGAAATCAAGCTGGAGGAGTAAGCCAGGTTCCGGAGTTATTAAATTTATGGTGACTGCAGCCTAGGTAGCCGCGGCCGCGGTCAAATCCGCCATTTAGGTTGCGCCCAGGCTAAATAGGGAATTTTTACTTAATTATTTTTATTTTGTTATGGGTATCTTATACGTAGTGGCCACGCCCATCGGTAATTTAGAGGACATCACTTTGCGCGCCCTGAAGATTTTAGAAGAAGTTGATCTGATTTTATGCGAAGACACCAGGGTAACCCGCAAGCTGTTGGATCATTACGGCTTGAAAAAATCCACCTTAGCTTACCATCAGCATACCACGCCCGGCCAGGTTAATCAGTTAATCAGTTTGATCCTCGGTAATCGGTCCACCGCATTGGTGACTGACGCCGGCACGCCCGGCTTGTCTGATCCGGGCGGTTCTTTGATTAAAGCGGCCATAAAAAGCGGGGTGGAAGTCATGCCCGTGCCCGGGCCTTCGGCGCTGACGGCCGCCATTTCCGTGGCCGGCTGGGCCATGGATAAATTTTTGTTTTTAGGATTTTTGCCCCATAAAAAAGGCCGCCAGATGCTGATTAAAAAAATCACTGAGAGCGAATACCCAGTAGTTTTATTTGAATCGGTCCATCGGATAGATAAATTATTAAACGAATTAAGCCAGCTGCATTCGGCCAGGGAAATATTAGTCGGGCGGGAGCTGACCAAAAAATTTGAAACCGTTTACCGCGGGGCCGTTGAGGCAGTAAAAAATCAGTTAACTTTCAGCGAGACCAAAGGAGAGTTTGTGGTAATTATCAGCCCTACGAATTACAAATAATTACGAATATATATGAACTTTAGTTCATCTCTCTCAGACTATATTTTGATGTGAAAGATTATAGGTTATTAGTAAATTCGTAGCAAAGCAATGAGTAAGTTTTATATCACTACGGCCATACCTTATGTTAATGCCAGTCCGCACATCGGGTTTGCTTTAGAGTTGGTGCAAACGGATGTTTTGGCCAGATATCACCGGCAGACGGGGGATGACGTTTTCTTTTTAACCGGTACGGACGAAAACAGTTTAAAAAACGTCCAGGCCGCGGAAAAGCTGGGCCTGACCACGCCGGCCTTGTGCGATAAAAATTCCGCCGTTTTTAAAAGCTTAAAAGACGTCCTTAACCTTTCTTTTGATGAATTTATCCGCACTACTGAAGAGCGTCATTTTAAAGGCGCGCATAAATTATGGTCGGCCTGCCGCAAGGAAGATATTTACAAAAAGAAATATAAAGGCTTTTATTGTGTGGGCTGTGAGGTTTTTTATCTGGAAAAGGATTTGGTGGACGGCAAATGTCCGGAACATTACAAGGAGCCGGAAATAGTGGAAGAAGAAAATTATTTTTTTAAACTGTCCAATTATCAGGATCGACTTTTAAAACTTATTGAGTCTGACGAATATAAAATCACGCCCAAGACCAGAAAGAATGAGATTGTTAGCTTTATTAAAATGGGCCTGGAGGATTTTAGCATTTCCCGCTCGGTGGAGCGGGCCCACGGCTGGGGCGTGCCGGTCCCGGGCGACACGACGCAAATTATGTATGTTTGGTTTGACGCTTTAGCCAATTATCTCACCGCTGTGGATTACGCCAGCGGCGGAGAAAAATTCAAAAAATACTGGCCGGCGGATCTTCATGTCATCGGCAAAGGTATTACCAGGTTTCATGCCGTTTACTGGCCGGCCATGCTGCTTTCGGCCGGCATGCCTTTGCCGAAGGAGTTGTTTGTCCACGGCTATATTAACGTCAGCGGCGAAAAGATGAGCAAGTCATTAGGCAACGTTGTTGACCCGTTGGAGCTGGTTAAAAAATACGGCACAGATCCGGTCCGTTATTATTTACTCAAACAAATACATCCGGTTGAAGATTCGGATTTTTCTTATGAGCAATTTGAGGAAGTTTATAATGCCGATCTAGCCAACGGCATAGGCAACTTGGTTTCCCGGACCGCCAATATGATTGAAAAAAGCCAATTACAAGTTACGTGCGATGTGTTAAGAGTTGCTAGTGATGAGCTACGGGTTAATCAAAAGGTTGATCAAGCGGTGAAGGAGTTTAAATTTAATGAAGCTTTGCAGGAAATTAAAAATCAGATTACCGCAGCGGATCAGCTGATTGATCAGGCAAAACCCTGGGCATTAGTTAAGTCCGATATAGTTAAAGCGGAGGCGGTCTTGTCAGAGGTGGCCGGCCGAATAGTAAATATCGCCGGACAGCTCAAACCGTTCCTGCCCGAGACCGCAGAAAAAATTTTAAAGACCTTTGAGGCCCAAAATATCGTCAAACCCCCAGAGTCATTATTTCCTAGAATTTGATCATTCGTAGTAAGTTATTAATCATTAAATATCAATTTTATGAGTTTTATCGACATCGTTATACTGATCGTCCTGGCGGTGTTTGTGTGGAAAGGGATTCGCCTGGGTTTGATTGAGTCTATCGGCGGCATTATTGGTTTGTTTGTGGGTGTTTATCTGGCTGGCCTTTATTACGACGAGGCGGCCGCCATGCTTAAGGGTATTTTATTTGGTAGCGAGACTTTAGCCACCATTTTAGGGTTTTTGCTGGTGTTTATTTTGGTCAACCGGGCGGTGGCTTTGGTTTTTTGGATTATTGACAAGGTTTTTAATATTGTTGCCATTATCCCCGGCTTAAAAAGTTTAAACCATTTGCTTGGGGGTATTTTTGGACTTTTGGAGGGTTTGATTTTTATAGGTATTATTGTCTACGTTTTGTCATTTTTTCCGTTAACCGACGGTTTAGGTAATAGCGTCGCCAAGTCTCGTTTCGCCGGTATTATGGAAACGGTTGGTAAAATCAGCGATCCGTTCATTCCGGACGATCTTAAAAATTGGCAAGATTTACTACCTGCCTTTCCCGGCATTCCCGATAATTTAGGCGGCCTTGATTTAAACATTTCCGGTATTTTAATGGGTGGGGACGGCGGCCCGAATCCGAATATTCCAAATGCCGCGGATCCGGAGCTCAATAATTGATAACCGTATCTATTAAACTTTATTTTTGGATTTTTTTGCCTGCTCAAGCAAGGCGCTTGGGCTTTAACCGGTCGGGCAGGCCACGCCTTCTGCTTGATGGTTTTTTGAAAGTTTATTAAAGGCGGAGCATACCTGTTAAACGAATCTTCCATCGTTTATTGAAAGCGGAGCACCTTGCTCCGATGCTGAAAAACGTCGGTAAGATTGCTGATCCTTTTATTCTGGATAATCTGTTTCCCATTCCCGCTGATTTTGAAGCTTTGGATCTGGGAGAATTCATTGACCAGAATTTCAGGAGAATACTGGAAGTGTCTGGTACGAATTAATTTTTAATTTTCAAAAAATGAGTAAAAAAATATTTGAAAATATGTCTAGCCATCAGGAGGAGTTTAACATAGAAAAAGAACAAGTAGCCCTGGAAAAAAGATTAACAAGCCAAATAGAGGCTATTGATTTTGCTCAGGCTCTAAGCCGTGAATCGGAAAAAAGGACCGACGGCTTGTTTAAAGAGGATCAGCTAGAATTTTTGGAAGATATTAAAACAGAATTTTTAAGGTTTCTTGATTCAGAAGAAGCAAGAGCCTGGCTACCTAAAGTTAATGAAGGCAGTGAAGTTGATGCTCTTGTCCAGTCATTTTCCAGATTAATCAAGTATTATCTTAGAGAATGGCCTTTGGAAGAGGTAGAGGCTTATTTTAATCAGCAAAACACTCAGGATCTTTTTAAAGGTTTTCTTATTTATTTTGCCGGCAATATAGCAACCGGACAAGATTACACTTCTTCATATAATCAGGCTCTTGAAATTGGAAAGCAAACCCATTTTCATAACCCGGAAAGAATTTTAGGGTTAAAACAAAAATATCCCGAGGTTCAGCCTGGGATTTTGCAGCGTTTGGCAGTTCATAACCCCAAGGATCCTGAAGCGGCAGTAGAGAGAATGCTGGAAACAGCAGACAGCTTAAAACAAAAATATCGTACTTTGCAGTTCATAACCCCAAGGATCCTGAAGCGGCAGTAAACAGAATGCTGGAAACAGCAGACAGCTTAAAACAAAAATATCCCGAGGTTCAGCCTGGGATTTTGCAGCACTTTGCAGTTCATAACCCCAAGGATCTTGAAGCGGCAGTAAACAGAATGCTGGAAACAGTAAAAAGCTTAAACCAAAAATATCCCGAGGTTCAGTCTGGGATTTTGCAGCGTTTGGCAGTTCATAACCCCAAGGATCCTGAAGCGGCAGTAGAGAGAATGCTGGAAACAGCAGACAGCTTAAAACAAAAATATCGACTTTCCACCAGCAACAATGCAATCTTTAATAGCTGAAAATCCAACTAATCCGCAAAATGCTTTGGATGATTATTTAAATAAGTATCCCATCAGAAAAAAATAATAAGGGTAAATAAATAACAAGATTATGTTAATGGATACCCACGCCCATCTTAATTTTAAAGCTTACGAAGCTGATCGCGCCGAAGTTATTCAACGTTGCCTTGCTAAACCCATGGCCGTGATTAACGTTGGCACCCAATTTAAAACCAGCCAGGAGGCTGTTGAATTGACCCGTCAGCATGATAATTTTTACGCGGCGGTCGGCCTGCACCCGATTCATGTTTTTGATGAGTCTTTTAATCCTGGAAAATATCAGGCTTTAGTAAATGATAAAATCGTGGCTGTCGGGGAAGCAGGCTTTGATTTTTGGCATTTTAAGCATCTAAAGGAGCCTTATAAAATAATTTTACTGCACGGCTGGGGCGGTTCAAAAGAAGAGAGGTTTTTTATCTGGCTGGAACAAGAGTTGACGGCTTTAGGACACAAGGTAATCCGCTTTGATTTTCCCAATACGGATAATCCCAACCAGAAAAAATGGTTGCAAAAGCTGGAGCAGGAAGCCGGTTATATTAATGGCAAGACCCTGTTTGTCGGTTTTAGTCTGGGAGGGGTAACAGCGCTCAGGTTTTTGGAAGAGCTGGATGAGGATGTTAAGGTTGGCGGAGTTTATCTTTTGGGTACGCCGACTGCCGATCTTGGTTATAATGAACTGAAAGATTTTTTTAAAACTGATCTTAATTGGGGAAAACTGAAAACCGCTTGCAACAGCTATTATATTTACAATTCCACCAATGATGAAATTGTTTCACCTGATCATGGCCAAAAGCTGGCCAGAGAGCTTGACTCTGAAGTAACAGTCGTGGAAGGCGCCTGGCATTTTAACGTGGAAAAATTGCCGCAGTTGCTGGACGATATTAAGCAGAATATAAAAAATCTTAATGGAATTCTGCCGACCATAGAAGAGGTGATTAAAAGACAAAAAGAAGTTTTTGAAGCTCACATTGATCTGGCTCTTAAAAATAATCTGCCGCTTATTCTTCATGGCCGTAATGGTTTGGCTGAACGCAATGTTTATTTGGAAATGCTGGATATTCTAAAAGCCAAAGGAGCTGATCGAGCGGTTTTTCATTTTTTTGGGGGCGATCTGGCCACGGCCAAGACGCTTGTTCAGGCCGGTTATTTTATCGGCACTGATGGACCTTTGACTTTTGACAAGAAATCAGAAGAGCTTCAGGCAATTATTAGAGACATTCCATTGGATAAGGTTTTAATTGAAACAGACAGCCCTTATCTGGCGCCGGAGCCTTTTAGGGGGCAGAGAAACGAGCCAGTCTATGTGGAACAGGTGGCGAAGAAAATTGCCGATTTAAAAAATCTGACACTTGAAGAAATAATTGAACAAATTTGGCAGAACGCCAAAAATTTGTTTAAGTTAAAAGGATGATATAAATACCGGGTTTGAGCGGCTAATCTGAAACTATTTAATAAAATGCGAAATAAATTTATTAAATTAGCGTATTAATATAAAGGGAATTTAAAAATTAATTTTAAGTATTATGATGAATAAAAAAATACTTTTGATAATTTTAGGAGTCGTCGCGTTGATCGCGGTGGCTAGTGGCAAATCGCCTTTAGTGACTTTTTTAGGCGGCGATAATAAGAATAAAAAACCGGAAAATAAAAGCGTGCCTAAACCAGATGAAGCTTTTTGTCAAGGACCGGTTTTTGGCACGATGTTTTATAACGGTGCCATTAAGCGGACAGACCGGCAGTCGGAAGACCATAAGGAACTTTTTACCGAGCTTTGGGATTACGGCTTTGTCGCCGGGACACCGGATATTTTGTACATGCAGCCCACGGCAGGGGATTTTAAATTTGTCGCCCTTGATGCAACCATCAAGTGGTTTAAGGATAATGGCCTGACTTACGGTTTATATCATAATATCATCACGCCTAAATTCAGAGTCTTGCCTCAATGGTATATTGGCGCTGAGTCGCAAGCGGAACGGCGGCAGATGCTGGAAAATTATGTTCGCGCCATTGTAAGTCATTATAAAGGGATCATGCCGGCTTACGTGGTGGTCAATCACGTGGTCAATAACAGCTTTAATACTCCGGAATACGAAAACAATTATCTGCTGACCGGCTGGAGCCAATTTGAAACTGTTAAAAAAATGCTGGAGTGGGCGCATGAGGAAGATCCCGTGGCCAAGCTGATTATCAATGAAACCGGGACTGATTTTTCTGACATGACCGTTGCCGACGAAGAGAATAACCAGGACTATTTTAATCTGGTTAAAGAACTGGTGGCGGCCGGCGCGCCCCTTGACGGTCTAGGCATTATGGCTCATTTGGGGGGTTATACCGGCAAAATGCCCGCTAATGAAGATTTGCAGGGGGCGCTTGATCAATATGCTTCTACCGGAGTGCCGATTTACGTGACCGAACTTGATTTGTCTTATAATTTCATGGAAGATCCGCTGGACCCTCAGGAGCCCTTTGAAGGCTTTGACAATTATTGGGAATATCAGGCCGACGGCTACAAACGGGCGTTTTCCGTCTTTAACAGTCATCCTGACGTGGCCGCCGTTTATATGTGGGGTTTTGTAGATTCGGGCGCCTGGCGCGAAGGCGAGGGTTTGTTTGACGAGCAGTTTAATCCCAAGCCGGCTTACTTTGCGGTTAAGGATTTTCTGTTACAAAAGAAGCAATGTGCCGATCTTGCTTTATAAGCTGGTATTTAATAAGATAAATTTATGGACATTTCAACCATTGTCATTCTCATCGTTGTGGTTGCGGGTTTTACTCTTATTTTTTGGCTTTTATCTAAAAAAGGCAAAGACGCAGGTCAAGACCAGTCTTTATTGATGTTGCAGAACCAGATCAACGAAGTTTCCAAGACTTTAGACAGCAGGCTCGGAGACTCAAATAAAATGATGCAGGGCCAGCTTCAGGAATCGGCCCGCATTGTCCGGGACGTGACCGAAAAGTTGACCAAGCTGGACGAGACCAACCGGCAGGTGGTTAATTTTGCCGACCAGCTGAAAAATCTCCAGGATATTTTGAAAAATCCCAAGCAAAGGGGCGTTCTGGGGGAATATTTTCTGGAAGAAACTTTAAAGAATGTTTTGCCGCCCAATTCCTACCAGATGCAGTACAAATTTAAGGACGGCGAGATAGTTGACGCGGTCGTTTTTGTCAAAGACAAGATAATTCCCATTGATTCTAAATTTTCCCTGGAAAATTATGAGCGGATTTTGAATGAAAACGACGAGGAGGCCAGACTGGTTCTAGAAAAACAGTTTAAGCTGGATTTAAAAAATCGCATAGACGAAACGGCCAAATACGTCCGGCCAGCGGAAAACACCATGGAGTTCGCCTTTATGTTTATCCCTTCGGAAGCGATTTATTACGATCTGCTGGTCAATAAGGTCGGCGCGGTTAAAATCGCCACCCGGGATTTGATAGAATATGCTTTCAAAGAAAAGAAAGTCATTATCGTCTCGCCCACCAGCTTTTTAGCTTATTTGCAAACCGTTTTGCAGGGCCTAAGGGCTTTGCAGATAGAGGAGTCAGCCAAGGAGATAAAAAGCAACGTGGAAAAGCTGCAACGCCACATTTTGAGCTACGAGGATTATTTAAAAAAATTAGGCTCCCACCTGGGCACCGCGGTCAATACTTATAATGCCGCTTATCAGGAGTTTGGCAAGATTGACAAGGATGTTTTAAAAATTTCCGGCGGCGAATCCAAGGTTGAGGTGCGAAAATTGGATAAGCCTAAAATTGAGTAGCCGAAGCTTTTATTTTTGGATGGACTGGCATTTATTCAGGCGGCATTATCATTATTCAGGCTTGGTTGCTTGGCAGCCAATTTTGTTTTTTATAAAAAGACTTCGCAAGAAATTTGCGAAGGCGATATGTGAACGCTTTTTTAGAACGATGTGGTGGATAACTGGTTGATCCAGTCCTGGAAGAAAGGTTTAACCAGTCTCCAGGTTTGGTGCCATTCGTCAAATATCTCTTAGGTGCCATTGGCTTTTCTTTCTCTACTTAACAATCATTTAATCAACTATGCTTGGTCTTAAAAGAGGTACAGTAAAATTAACAAATAATCACGAAGAATGGGCGCGGCTTTTTGAAGAAGAAAAAAAATTGTTGCTCGAAAAGTTTGGTAATAGCATCATTGCAATTGAACATATCGGAAGCACGGCAACTCCAGGCGTGCCAGCCAAGCCAATTATTGATATGAATGTTGCCATAGTTTCATTAGATAATGACGAAGTCCAAAAATTTATTGAACCACTTGAAAAAATGGGTTATGAGTATAAAATAAATGAGCATTATGATGACCGTCGGTTATTTGTAAAAGGCCATGAAGAAAACAGGACTCATCATCTCAACCTTGTTCAAATTAATAACCAAACTGGCTGGCACGATCCTATTTTATTTAGAGAATACATTAAAAATAACCTATCTGCTCAAAAAGAATACGCCGCGCTCAAGATAAAACTGGCTGAACAATTTTTAGAAAACCGAAAAGCGTATAGTAATGAAAAACAATCATTTACTAAAGATATTATTCAAAAAGCACGCCAAAAAATTAAAGTAAAAGAATAATCAATGATAAAAGGCAACAGCGCCTAACACCGCGCCGCATACGCACACCTGTTAGCCGAACAACCAGAGCCAAAAGCCATTCCAGACTTTTGCCGGTCAATGCCACAGAACTTTCATGCCTGTTTTCTTGGTGAAGACGTGGTCATATCCCTATCTTTTAGCACCTTTTCTAAAGTGTATCAGAACCTGTAAAAAAATTTCCATAAGGTGGCCCTGTGGCAAACAAGCACCCCTTGAAGTATATTTATATAACTTCAGGGCGGTGCCTGGTAAAATCAAGATGGCATTAGAAAAGGTGCTGGATAAAAGTTAGTCGGTTATTTGTCAAATCGTTAATTTTAGGCTAATATTAGCTTATTTGGAATAAAAGAAGTTATTTTTGTGGATAAAGATTTTTTAAAAGCCTTGATGTTTTTCCATTTTTCCCTTATAATAATGGCGAATTTTTAAAGATATGTCCTTAAAAGACGAATCGCAAAAACAGCCTTTCTGGAAGCCGGCGATTGAGATTTTCGCCAAGGTCACAGGCTTGATCGCCGGGCCGATTGTCATAGCTTTATATGTCGGTCGCTGGCTTGATCAGAGGTATGATTCAGAACCCTGGTTGTTTTTGGCCAGTATGGCGGCCGCCTTTATCCTGTCATCAATCGGGATCGTTAAAATCACTTTGGATTATATAAAAAAAATAGAAAAAGAAGCTGAGGAAAATAAATCCAGCGCCCCGACCTTAGCCGAGGCGGTGTTGGATAAAAAAGCGGAAAATCACAATAACCTAGAAGACCAAAATAATGAATAGCGCCACGGATAGTTCAGATAATCAAGAAGCTTTGGCCCTAGCAGAGCCATTGACGGCTGAACGTCAAGAAAACAATGTGGAATTATCAGCTTCAGCTCCTGAAACCAGTGAGAGTATTTCGCACGAGCCGACTTTATTCGCAGAGCCGGTTTTTAATTTAGGAAATTTCAACGTCACCAATTCGCTTTTAAATTCCTGGCTGACCGTCGTTATTATCTTTGTTTTAGCTTTAGCGGTCGGTAAAAAAATCCGACCGATCCCCAAGGGCCTGCAAAATTATTTTGAAGTTATTCTTGCCGGCGCGATGAATTTGGCCGATTCGGTAACTGGGTCAAGGCAAAAAACCAAAAAAATTTTTCCGCTTGTTTTTACGATTTTTATTTTCGTTTTAATTAATAACTGGCTCGGCTTGATTCCCGGCATTGGTTCCATCGGTTTTATTAAAAGCCATGAAGGCGGCCAGGTGTTTGTGCCGCTTCTGAGGGGCGGCACGGCCGATCTCAACACCACTCTGGCTCTGGCCTTGTTTGCCGTTTTGGCTTCCAACATTTTTGGGTTTATCACCGTCGGCCTGTGGAAATATTTTAACAAATTTGTCAATGTACGCGCCTTTTTGGAGATACCGCGCCAGATCAAAAAGGATCCGGCCATTATTTTTGTTAATCCGATTAAAGCTTTTGTCGGCCTGATTGAGATAGTGGGCGAGGTGGCCAAAGTGGCCTCGTTATCATTCAGGCTTTTTGGCAATGTTTTCGCCGGCGAAGTCTTGCTTTCGGCCATGGCCGTGATTTTCGCTTTTGTTTTGCCCATACCGTTTATATTTTTGGAAGTCATCGTTGGCATCATTCAGGCTTTGATTTTTGCCATGCTGACCCTGGTTTATTTTACCATCGCCGGCACGGCGGAGGAACATTAAAAAAATCAAGTTAGAGGATACAGGTAACAAATAAATCCAGCACTTTTTTTAGAGGGTATTCGTAAGCACCGCCCTAAAGTTATATAAATATACTTCAGGGGGGGTGCTGGATAAATGACACATATTAAATCCCAAGTTTAGAGATTGAGGGGGGGGGTATCTGTTTCTCGTGGGTTGTATTTTGTAACTTATTAATGATTATATTGAGCGACGTTAAATAATAATCAATCGTGTCGTATCTCAAGTAATCATAAGAAAGAAAAAATATTATGGACGAAGTAGTCAAAAACGTTTTAGACCTGACCATGCTAGCCAAAGCTTTGGCCATCGGCATCGGTTCTATTGGCCCGGCTTTGGCCATCGGCAAAATCGGCGCTAAGGCCATGGAATCAATCGGCCGCAATCCGGAAGCCGCCGGCAAAATTTTAGTCCCAATGCTGTTGGCGGCCGCCTTTGCCGAGGCTGTGGCTATTTACGCCTTGGTCATTGCTTTCTCTATCAAATAATAGTCCGCTTGTGTCCAGAGGATCATTTAATGGTCTTCTGGCATAAGAAGATTATTAATTACGTCACGTAACATATAGCGCGTATCACTTATAAATTTGTGTAAGTCATGATACATGATGATACGTGATTCATGAAAAATATGGATGAATTAATCAAAACATTTCATATTGACTGGAAACTGCTGATCGCCCAGCTTGTTAACTTTGGCATCGTTTTATGGGTTTTGTATAAATTTGCCATTAAACCTTTGTCTAAGACTATGGACGCAAGGACTGAGGAGATTGAAAAAAGCCTGGAAGACGCCAAAAAAATTGAGGCCAGTCTGGCCCAAACGGAAACGGAACGCCAAGACAAGCTGGACGCCGCCAAAAAAGACGCCCAGGAGATCATTGAAAAAGCCAGACAGCAGGGTGAACGCCAGGGCAAGACAATGGTGGATGACGCCAAGCGGGAGGTGCAAACGGTTATCGCCGCCGCCAAAGAGCAGATCGCTCAGGAAAAGCAAAGCATGCTGAGGGAGTTAAAGGCGGAAGTCGGCACCTTAGTGGTCAAGGCTACCGCTAAAGTTTTAGAAAAGGTGACCACCAAAGAAGTGGATGAGCGCTTGATTGAAGAATCGCTCAAAGAAGTTAAACGCCAGTAAAATGTTAATGGCCGCCCTGTATCGTTGATTAGGCGGGCAGGCATAAAATTTTCAGACGGATCCTAGCGATACCTTGGCTTTATAAATGACATATGAAAAAAATAAGTCCCAAACAATACGCCCAAGCTCTTTATCAGGCTTTAGACGGCGTTGGCAAAGATGAACTGACAAAACGGGTTCATAATTTTTTGACTTTGCTGACCCGCCGCCAGGACATCAAGATGTTAAATAAAATTTTTAATAATTTTGTGGAGATTTACCAGCAGGAACGGGGGATAGTTGAAGCCGGGGTAACTTCCGCCAAGCCTCTGACCGTCAAAGTCAAGCAGGAAATATTAAACTGGATTAAACAATACACCGGCCGGACCGCTGACTTGCAAGAGGCCCTAGATCCGTCTTTATTGGGAGGGCTGGTGGTTAAATTCGGCTACACGGTGGTTGACGGCAGCCTTAGCCATAATTTGCATAAATTACAGGGCGAATTAATCAAATAAACACCTAACTTATAATAAGAAATTTTATGACGAATAAAGAGCAGATTATTGAACAGCTTAAACAGCAAATAGTTGATTTTAAAAATAAGGCCACCGTTGAACAGGTAGGCACGGTTATTGAAGTGGGCGACGGCATTGCCAAGATCGCCGGTTTGGCCGACTGTATGTCCCAGGAAATGCTCGCTTTTGCCGGCGGCCAGTTTGGCGTGGCTTTAAACCTGGAAGAAGATAGCGTCGGTGCCATGATTTTAGGGGAATATACCGGCATTAAGGAAGGTGACCAGGTTAAAACCACCAAAAGAATTTTGGAAGTGCCGGTAGGCGAAGCCGTCATCGGCCGGGTGGTTAACCCCTTGGGGGAGGCTTTGGACGGCAAGGGCGAGATCAAAACCAGCCAGTTTTATCCGGTAGAAAAAATCGCGCCCAGAGTCATCGCCAGGCAGTCGGTCAGCACGCCTTTGCAAACCGGCATTAAAGCCATTGATTCCATGATTCCTATCGGCCGCGGTCAGCGCGAGTTAATCATCGGTGACCGGCAAACCGGCAAGACCGCCGTGGCCATTGATACCATTATCAATCAAAAAGGCCAGGACGTGATCTGCATTTACGTGGCCATCGGCCAAAAAGAATCCAAAGTCGCCAAGATTGTCAGCAAATTGGAAGCAACCGGCGCTCTTAAATATACCACCGTGATTTTGGCCGGCGCTTCGGATCCGGCTTCCTTATCGTTTATCGCGCCTTACGCCGGTTGCGCCATGGGCGAATATTTTATGGATAAAGGCAGGGATGTTTTGGTGGTCTTTGACGATTTGTCCAAGCACGCCGTGGCTTACCGCGAAGTCGCTTTGCTCTTAAAGCGCCCGCCTGGCCGCGAAGCTTACCCTGGTGACATTTTTTATCTGCATTCCCGCTTGCTGGAGCGTTCGGCCAAGTTGAGCGAGGCTAACGGCGGCGGTTCTTTGACCGCTTTGCCGATTATTGAAACTCAGGCCGGTGATGTTTCGGCTTATATCCCCACTAACGTTATTTCCATTACCGATGGTCAGATTTTCTTGGAAGCGGATTTGTTTTACAAAGGCGTCCGTCCGGCCTTAAATACCGGCATTTCCGTTTCGCGCGTCGGTTCGGCGGCGCAGATTAAAGCGATGAAGAAGGTGGCCGGCAAACTTAAGCTGAGCATGGCGCAATACCGGGAACTGGAAGCTTTTGCCCAGTTCGGTTCGGATTTGGACGAAGCCACGCAAAAGCAGCTTAATTTAGGCAGTCGTTTAATGGAGATTTTAAAGCAAGGGCAGTACGAACCGATGGCGGTTGAGCATCAAGTGGCGATTTTATACGCCGCCATCAACGGTTATCTGGATCAAGTGCCGGTTGATCAGGTTAAGAAATTTGAGGCGGAATTTCATAAGTATATGGACGCTTCCGGTCAGGAAGTTGTGGCCTTGATCAAATCCACCAGGGAACTGGACGAACAGACTGAAGCCAAACTTAAACAGGCGATTGAGGATTTTATCAGACAGTTCGTCAGCTAATAAGATCAAGAAATCAAAGAATCAAATAATCAAGAAATTCTTTCAACTTTGCTCTTTTCGACTGAGCTCAGGCAAGGTAAGAAATTAATCAAGCTTAGCTTGACCAGAAAACATGTTGCCTGAAAAATTCGATAATCAGTAACCAGGCGTAACTTGTGGTCATTTCAAGCGAGCCTCCGCCGGACAATCATCCCGGCTTGAAATGACCAATGACATCTTTAGAACTATGGCGCAAACCAGAGACATCAAAAGAAGAATTAAATCCGTTACCAATACCAAAAAGGTCACCCGAGCCATGGAAATGGTTTCGGCGGCTAAAATGCGTAAAGCGGTGGCTAATGTTTTGGCTACCCGGAGTTACGCCAGTTTGGCCTGGGATTTGGTAAAAAATTTGGCCGCGCGGACGGATTCCCAGCTTCACCCTTTGCTTAAAACGCGTTCCCCGCTGAAAAAGATCGGTTTGATTTTGATCACGTCCAACCGCGGTTTGTGTGGCGGTTTTAACAGCCAGATTATCAGCCAGGCTAACCGCTATATTAAACATCAAAAAGCCGAAGTTGATCTGGAAGCCGATCTGGTCATTATGGGTAAAAAGGGCCAGGAAGCCATGTTCAGAGCCGGTCAGACGATTATCGCCGAATTCAACAAACTGGACATTACCACCGCCAGCAAGGAAATTACGCCCTTGAGCCATTTAGTTATAAACGATTATTTATCCGGCCGTTACGATAAAGTGGTGATCGCCTATACCGACTTTGTTTCCACCTTGGCGCAAAAGCCCAGAGTTATGCAGTTATTGCCGATTATCAATACCGGGTCCGACAAGGATTTGGGTTTTGCCGCCCCGGCCGCTTTGGCGGGTCAGCCGAGCGAGCCTGAGGCCGCGCCGAATTTTGAATATATTTTTGAACCAACACCCCGCCAGGTTTTGGATGAATTATTGCCCAGATTGATTGAGATGCAGATATATCAGGCGATCCTGGAATCTGATGCCAGCGAACATTCCGCCAGGATGATTGCCATGCGCAACGCCACCGACGCCGCTACCGAGATGATCAGCGATCTGACCCTGGCCTTTAATAAAGCGCGCCAAGCTTCCATTACGGCGGAGCTGGCGGATATTTCCGGCGGGCGCTTGGCCATGGAGTAAATCGCGTCTTACTTATGGTTCATTGAGATTTTGTCCGGAATCAAGTTTTTGACCCAGAACCACTTTTGTCACTCAAGATTAATAATTGGATTTTAAACTTTTTCTTACCAATTGAGAGAGAATCCATCGTTGAATAGCAAAAGTGGTGCTGGGTAAAAAAAGAATCTCTCGGTAGAGAGATTCAAGGTTATCCGGCCAGAAAGAGGCGGCGGTCAGGTGCGGTGCTTGAGCCGGGGCGGGCCCAGAATGCAGGGCCTAGTTGCTCGGCTTCTTCTATGGCCCGCCGTCTTTGCTCGCGCTGCTCTTGACTGGATACGTTAGACGGTTCCATCCCCGGATCGGTATGGCCGTCTAGGGCGTAAACATCTTGGGCGTTTGGCACACATCCTCCATGTTTGAACGAAAGTTAGTTGTATTAAAACATAAAATTATATATTAGACCTGTTGCTTAATAAAAAGTTACCAAATTAGAATCTCCCTGGAGATTCTGGAATTAGCATTTCATCGTGAGATGATAATTCCAGAGTCCGCAGGC
>LCKE01000067.1 GCA_001001205.1 Parcubacteria group bacterium GW2011_GWF2_45_11
ATTTTATTTTCTAAATCCTCTAATACATAGCCAATACCTTTTAAAACCTCATGATTCCAATATCTGACGACCTTAATATTCAAAGAATTTAGATATTTTGTCCGTTCTTCATCATAAATAATCTGCTCTTCCTGATTATGATGTCCGCCGTCAAGTTCAATGGCTAATTTTAGTTTAGGGCAGTAAAAATCAACTATATACCTACCTACACTATATTGGCGACGGAATCTATAGCCGGCTAACTGCTTATTTTTTATTTTTGACCATAAAAAAATTTCAGCCTCGGTCATCTTGTTACGCAATCTTTTTCTTCTATCTTTAAGCGCTTTTATGTTATAGATTATTGTCATGTAATGTTCATCAAGTGGAACGGTTCGTGGTCGGCGACGGGGCTCCACCTCCCCTTGAACGATCATTGTTACCCTGCGATTATCTGTTGTGATTTACAACTTTCACTAAAGGGGAGGTAAATTTATCTATTCTGGTAAACATACTCCACCGTCACCGTGACGTTGGTAACGCCTTCGGTGGCGGTAATGACGTCAACGTACATGCCCTGATCCAAGGTTAAGAGATAATTAAGGTCGGCGGCGACCAGTTCGGTATAACCCTCGTTGCAGGACAAGCCGTCCAGCTGAGCCAGGGCGTTGTTGTTTTGATCTTTTAGAACCAGCTGAAGAACGCCGCCGCCAGTACAGCTGTACTGGGCCTTAACGGCCAGAACCGTAATGTCTTCCGGCGGGCTCCAGGACTGGTCGCCTGAGCCCCAGATCTTGTCGCCGGAAACAGGCGCCGGCAGATAAGCGGACAGAACGTTGCGCCTGACGTTTTCTTTAAAATTATAGGTCACGCCTTCAACGTTAAGGTTGATGGTGTCGCCGACCCGGCCAAGGTTAAGCTGGGCGCCGGCTGACGACAGCGTCACGGGCATGGTGGAAGTTGCGGGCGTCAGCACTAAATCCCCGACCGTGGTAATGGCAACGCCGGCGCCGCTGTTTATAACCGTTAAGGTAGAAGATGCCGTCGGCGAAGTGATGGTAAAGCTGTCGCCTGAGGTATTCTGCGGGCTCACGGCCACGGTGCCGGAAGCGGAAACCGAGAACAGGTCAAAACCAGCGTTCTGGAGGCTAAAGAGGATTGAACCGGCGTTGGTCTGGTTCCTAAAGTAATCACGCTGTCTGAACTCGCCCTCGCCTTCGTAATTAAGATACGTATCATGCGCGGAGGAAATAACCGTGTGCCTGCCAACTTCAAAGTTAGTGCCGCCGCCGCTCAGGGTATTGTAAGATGAGTTTATATTACTAATTAATGCTTGATGATCAATGATTAATTCAGCGGAGCAGGCTTCGCCGGTGGCGGCGTCAACACAGACCGCGCGGATATCGGCCAGTTGTGACGAGATTGAGGAGAACGAAATGTCCACGGTTGACGTGGCGCTGGCATCGCTTAAAATTTCGGAACTGACGCCGTAAGCCGCATCATTGATCTTGGAATTTTTAATAATGACGTTAGACTCGCCGGCGACTTTAATGCCGGTTGATTCCAGCCCAGCCGTGCCGGACCAATTGATGGCCACTTCTTCCAAAATAACATGGCTGGACGAGGCCAAAACTACCGGCTGGCCGATGGCGTCGTTAGTCAGCGACAACTTGAGGTCTTTGACCAGCGTCGCCGGCTGGGAGGAAGCCATGCCGCCGTCCAGCGTGGCGCCACCGATTAAGACCGGCTGATTGACCGACATAATTACCGTATTTTCGCCCGAGCCCATGATATCCACAAACGGCTTTAAGTTCACCTGTTCGTGGTAAACGCCGGGCTTAAGCGAAACGGTCCAGCGGTTTTGCGCCGAATTGGTGGTAATGGAATCCAAAGCTTCGGTAATGGTCCGAAACTGGCCGCCTTCTTTGGCCACGATAATCTCGTTGGTCCTTTCGTTAATGACGCTGATGACGGCCGTTTGATCGGCTTCCACCTGCGCCACCAAGATAGCCGCCGTGGAAGTGCCGATGTCGGTGCTGGTTGCCACCAATGTCTGACCGAATTCCGTCATAAAAATGTAATTGGTGGACGAAGCCAAAACTTCAACGTTGCTGATTTCCGCGGTATTAACCTTGACTCCGGCAATATAGCCCTGCCCGGCGCCAACAGTAACTCTAAGCACTGAAGCGATAGAGCTGGAAGCAACATCCGCTTGAGTGAGCCAGCCGTAATCAATGTACGCGTGCGCCACTTTATGGCGGTTGGAAACATCCAAAAAGACGCCGAAGTTGTTCACGTTCTTGTAATAATCGTTGGCTGATTCCACTCTGGCCAGGGTGGAAACGTAAATGTCGCCCAGCAAACCTTTAAACTGGTTACGGTAAGATTTAGTTAAGCCGTTTTGCGCCACCAAGGCCGTGCCGTTGATTTGCGACAAATCGGAATTCATGATGACTAAAGTGGTGGAAGCCAGGTTGGCGATGCCCTGATAAAAATTCGCGCCAAAGTCAGCGTTGGTTAAGGTGACCTTTTCGGCTGAGCCGATGAGGCTTAAGCCGATGGCCGGATGATCGCTTTCCGCCAGCAAATGTAAATTGGTTAAAACGGGCTCGGTGGTTGAGCCTAAACCGTTGACGCCGATTAAAACCGGTTCGGTCACCGTGGCCGTGGATTCAATCGTCAGGCCTTCCAAACGGGAATTGCCGTCCAGGCTGATAACCGGCGAGACCGGGCTTAAAATGGTGGTTTGATTTTGGCTGGCGCCAACCAGGTCAACAAATGATTTTAGGTTAACGCTTTCTTCGTAAACGCCCGGGCCGACTTCAATAATATATTTGTTAGCGCTGGAATTATCGCTGATGGAGTTTAAGGCCTGCGTAATGGTCTTGTAATCGCCGCCGGCTTTAGCCACGGTAATCACCTGCGCCACCGGTTCATAGTAAGTTCCTAAATTGACCAAAACCTTAATCGCGCCTTCGCCGGCGGCCAGATCCTCCAAGGCCACGCCCAAAACGCCGGCGCCGATCTTGGAAGCTTTCATGGCCCGCCCGGCCGTGCCGGCCGTAGTCAGCTGGTCGCCCTGGCTGATGGCGCCGTTTTCGGCGGAAACATTAACCAAGGTGATGCCGGCGGTGACCACCGGTAGAGACGCAAAATCTTGCGTCTCTACCATATCATTGGCGCCGAAAACGGCGGCCGAACCGGTGCCCACCACCCCTAAAATATTTCTGGCGTTGGCCGAAGCGGCAATCGCGCCCTGGCTGGAAGTGGACTGGCTGATAACAACCACCATCCCCGATTCAATAGTACCGGTGGACAAACTGTCCACGGCAAAGTAATGAGCAATGCCGGTGCCCTGATATTCCAAAGTGCCGGCCACCCTGATGTTGCCCTGCACATACAGATCGCTGCCGATGCCCAGATCGTCAACAACCAAGAGGTCGCCGCCGTTAACAACGAAATCGGGATAGGTTGGTGTAACCACGGGTAGAGACGCACGATTTTGCGTCTCTACGTCGCCAATTATTACGCTATCGCCGAAATACGCCAAACCGGAAGAGGCGGACAAATATAAGCCGTAATCATCCGTATTAATATTCTGCCAATCATTATTGGCGGCGACCACCAGTTTGCCGGCATTTAATTGGCTGGCGTAAATATTAGCCGCCGTCGCCGAAGCGCTACCTATATTATATAAACCGTCCACGGCGAACTTGAGATCCGAAGCCAGGCGCGAATTAATCACCAATAAATCCTCCGTCAGCTCGGACTGGCCGAAAATGTAGTTGCCGGTAAACGTCTGGGTCTCCCCTTGCAATAAGGCGACTTCCACCGGCAAAGCCGTAACGGCGATTTTTCCGGGCGTGGTGATGGTGGCCAGTTTGGTATCGCTGATAGCCGCGTTGGTGGCTATCTGGCCGTCGGTAATCAGGCCAAAAGTTGACTCATCAAAAGTGGTTTTGTAATCAGGGTTGATAAACATGGAAACCAGGCCCTCAGTGGAAGAACCGGTGCCGGCAAAGCCTTCCAAGGCCGTGCCGATAATCAGGCCGGCATTGCCTGCCTGCAACTTCATGGCGTAGCCAGGCATCGGCGCCACCGTTAAAAGATCGCCGGGCTCAATCGGGCCGTTGACATTGGACACCTTGGTGGGGATCCGCCCGACTAAGGCCACCGGATGGCCAAAAACGCCCGCGCCCATCAAAATACCCGGCCGCTCCGAAATAACGCCAATAACGTTGTTGTCGTATTCGCCGGTGGTCTTAATGATGAAGCCCGCGTTGTTGGGGTCAACCATCACCAGATCGCCGTACTCTAAGTCCTGCACCGAAGGATACTGTTCGGCCACGTCGGAATTCATGGCCGAAAGATCAACAGCGGAAATCCGGCCGGTGGTGGAGGCGTTGCAAATGCCGTCTGAGTCAACGCAAATGGAACCATAACCCAGCTGAATAGCCGTGGCCGTGGCCAAAGAGCCGTCGTTAGGCCCAAAATTAAAGGTTCGTAAAGTGGAAGTGGTTTCGTTATCAAGCTTTAAAATAGCCGTGCCCCAGTGATCCTTGAGCTGGAAAGCGCTGGTGGAAACCTGAGCCAGCTGAATGGTGGTGGTGCCGTAAATTTCCACAGCGTCATCAACCACCACCACGCCGTTATTGGCGGCGGATAACGTCAGATCCACGTTCTGCGCCGGATTATAAGTTCTGATATACAAAGGATTCTCGCCGGTAATGTAAGAAGCCGTGCCATTGGATAAAACAATATCCCCCGCTATACCAATGTCGCCGGAATTAACCACCGATAAAGGCACATTGGAAGTTACCTGTTGATCAGTTACGGATAAAGCGGTGGTTTCCCTGACTTTAAAATCAAAACCCGGATCGGTGCCGGTGGCCAAAAATTCCGCCGTGCCGGAAACGCCGACATTGGTGTTCCAGTAATTTTCGGTGTCATAACGGACAACCAGCTGATTGGCACTAGTCGCCACCACCAGCTGATCCGGAAAGTACAGATAACCAGCCGTCGGGTCAACGGTTAAATTACCGGCTGAATCAACGGTAAAGGCGGTATACTCCAAAGGATTGGTTGAATACGAGAGCCTTAATTGTTCGGTATCGGCGGTTGATTGGAGTTTAGCAACCGGAGTGGTTGTGCCAATGCCTACGTAGCCGCCGTCTTTAATGTTAAACACCTGGACGCCGGCGTCCCTGGCCTGGAAGATATCTTGAGTGCCTCGTTGGTCAAAGATAGCC
>LCKE01000068.1 GCA_001001205.1 Parcubacteria group bacterium GW2011_GWF2_45_11
TCCCCTACCGGAACTTCTAAAAGCCCGCCCTGACTGGTAACCATGTCCCCGACCTTTATCTTATATTCATCGCCGAAGACAATCCCCGAGGCGGTGTATTGGTTAAACTCAATAATCATCCCCTTAAGCCCCCAGCCGATTTCAATAAGCTGTCCGTAAAAACAATTAGGCAGGCCGCTGATTTTGATTATGCCCCGCTTAACCTCTTCAACAATACCTGTTTCCTTTACCTCTACCGGCGCTATGCGCATAATAACTATGGTTACTTCTTCAGATAACTCATTGCCCTATTTAATCTATTCCTCAGGCTTCCATCCACGACCAGCCCTCTCATTTCCACCACCAAGCCGCAGATTAGGCCATTATCGGTTTCTTCCTTGGTATCAAAAGCCTCTAACTTCCTGCTAAGTATTTCTTTCAGACTGTCCCGCGCCGCGCCATCTAAAGGCAAAGCCGAGATTATCCTGACCGTATCCACCGAAGAAGAAAACCTCTCTTTAGGAATCCTGGCTATCTCCTCAATCACCTCATTGACGACGAACTGCTTATGCGCGAGCGTATTATTTTCCCCGGTAAAGGTGTTTTTTATCAACTCAACGGCAAACCCCAAAGCCTGATTTTCAATATCTTTTTGGGCGCTTTCCCGGAATTTCTTGGCCTCTTCCTTAGTCTGCAGAATTATCTTTTCCGCCTGGGAACGCGCCTCCTCTTCAATTTTAAGACGCAGGGCCATTCCTTCTTTTTTGGCCTCTTCAATTACCGCCTCAGCCTCTTCCTTACCCCTTTTTATCTGAGCATCACTTTCCTCTCTTGCCCGGCGCAGTTCCTCATTAAGCTGAGACTCCCGGGCTGAATTTTCCTCCTGGAGCTGATTAAGCTTAGTTACCGCGGTATTCAGACCGCGGCTGAAGATAAAGCGCAAAAACAGGATAAGCCCGGCAAAGATAAGAACATTAATGATTAGTAATTGGATTAGCATTATTTTAAACACCGCAGGCAAGGATGCCTGTGCCACTATGACAGGCTGGAAGCCTCTACCCTGCCAGTGACACAGACATCTTATCTGTGATTATGCATGAAAGTTTTATTTACTGAAAAGATTATACACAATAAACAGCGCGATAACCGCGATAGCCTCGGCAAATATAAAAGACAGAATCATCGCGATGAATATCCTGGGCGAAGCCGAGGGATTACGCGCCACCGCCCGAACCGCGGAATACCCCACAAAAGCAATTACCGCCGCGGGCCCGGCGGTACTCAAAAACATCAACATCATCAATGCTAAACTTATCTGCATAAACGCTAATATTCGCTATTTTACTACGTTTCCACCACTATCTTTAACTCATTGGCCCGCATAAAGGCGATTCCTTCTTTTATGTTAGTTTCCATCCCGCCGGCTTTAATCTGGCCGGACTTTAATCTCACAAAAAAAGGCTGATGGAAATCCAACACGCTCATCTGTCCATCAGCCGCGGGAAGGATTACCTGCCTGGACATCCCTTCCCAGATTATTCCCCTTGGCTCTAATATGCTCACCTTCATATTTAAAATTACATAAAAACCTAAAAACAGAAAAACTCAAAAACCAAAAAGAAAATAGGGTCAGACTGTCTCTCACCTATAGATGTCATGGGTTCCAACATCGTAATAGATAACTTCATCACCATCAAGGAAACGAAAGAGCACCCGGTAGCCGCGGCTAACCGAATATGCCCACGCGCCGGATAATTTACCCTTTAACTTATGGGTACGCAGCCGAGGGTCAAATGGATTTCTACGAAACCAGCCGTCTTTCTTTTTCGCTAACTCCTGAATAGTAAGCGGCAGTTTTGAAAACGATTTCAGAAAATGCGGAGTAAAGTTTATGGATTTAACGTGAGCGGCTGGCATAACTCTTTAACGCCTCTTTAAGAGAAGACGCCTTCACTGTCCGGCCTTCTCTGTAGGCCTCTTCTCCTTCAGCAATAACTTTTAAGGCATGCGCAATCTCCTGGTTATGCCTGATAAGCTGTTCATATTCATCCTTACGCAATAACACAAACTCTTCACCATGGGTTATGCGTCTTGAAATAGTAAGCACTGGCCACATAGCTGTCACCTCCTGAACGCGAATTTACGCTAATTTTCTTTTAGTTTTGCCTTTTCACTTTTTATATTTACTTGGCCGCGCAAAACTTGTTCTTCCCGGTGCGCTTGGCCTCATATAAGGCGGTGTCCGCCTTCTCAATCAGCTCCTGGCTGTTTTTACCGTCCTGGGGAGCGCAGGCTATACCTATACTTACGGTAGCGGCTAAATATAGATTTACCTGCGCGCGTAGACGCTCGGCTACTACCTGAGTCTCCTCTTTATCCGTCCGGGAAAGGATAACCACGAACTCCTCGCCTCCATAGCGGCAGACCGAATCCACCTCCCGCACCACGCCCTGAAACACCTGGGCCGCCTCCTTTAATAACTTATCCCCGGCGGGATGGCCTTTGGTATCATTATAGGTTTTAAAATTATCAATGTCAATCATTAACAGGGAAAAAACGTCATCCGCGCGCTTAAGCCGGGAAAACTCTAAAATCATCAGCTCGTTGAAATACCTGCGGTTATAAAGTCCGGTCAAGCCGTCTAAAACCGCCATCTCAGCGTAATAATCCTTCTCGACATTCACCGAAAGCAGAAAATATCTCTCCAGGGCCCGTTCAACCACAATTCTGATCTCCGAAGTATTCAGAGGTTTGGTGATATAGCCGTAGGCCCCGGCCTCCATCGCTTCTATAGCCTGGGCTATAAAGGAATAAAAAGTCAGCACAATCACATTAGTATCCGGTGAAATCTTATGCACATTCCTGGTAAGCTCAATCCCATTCATTCTGGCTGAGCGGGTCTCGGAAATCACCAGGGCAAAATTCGTATCCTTAAACCATTCCAGGCCTTCTTTAGGATTTTCCGTTGTCCACACATTGTAACCCACTTCTTTAAGTGTCCTCTCTAAAGCCGCGGCGGATTCCTGATCATCCTCAATTATCAAGATATTAATCTCAGCCATTTCCACACTCCCGTTCCCATCATAATGCTATTTCCGCCACTTTCCGGGGGTAAACCTCAACCAATTTCATTCACAAAGTCTTCATTATCCCGGAATTTACAACAGTAATGGCATTCGCCGCCAAATAAGGGCGCCTGCCTGCCGGTAGGCAGGCATCTTCGTCAGAAAAAAGCGCTTATATACTAAAAGTATGCGCGCACTTTTTTCTGCCAAATCTGCACCCTTCTTTGTCGTCTCGGTGCTACATTCCTATTGCAAAATCCGGGATTATCTAAAAATCATTAAATTCTTCAATGCTGATTTCAGCTTGTTTTATAAGCTTCTTAAGTATGCCTATACCCAGTTCTTTATGTTGAGGAATTGATAATGTATAGAGATAACCTTGTTTTACAAGCATAACGTGAGACCCTGCTTGACGGTCAACTGTCCAACCAGCGCGTTTGAACTTTTTTACCGCAATCGCGCCTGAACACAATTTGAGCTGGTGACTCATACGGAAACCTCTACTACTTGGGTTTTGTGCTGCCTGGCCTTTTCATTCATCACCGCTAACCAACCCGTGATCGCCTCCTTAATATTAGCTTTAGCCTCGGCTAATGTCCTCCCCTGACTGACACAACCGGGAAACGCGGGAACTTCAGCAACATAATAACCAGTCTCATCCTTCTCAATTATAACTTCTAATTTCATAATCTCACCTCCTATGACCACTCATGTTTCTTAGTTTTTCGGTTCTTTAGTTCTTTTGTTCTCCCGCCTGTTTCTGCCAGATGATGTAAAAGCCTAAGCTTAAAACTCCCAGAAAGCCGATTATGAATAAGATTATCTTCCAGCTCAACTGAACCTTCTCTTGAGGGGAAACCTCCGATAAAAGAGTCCTGGCTGAGGCCAGCTCTGTTTTCACTGAAACCGCCAGAGTCAGGCAATAGCGGTAATCGGAAATATGCTGGGCGGGATTAGGCTTAGAAACAGCCTGAATATCCTCTATCTCCTTAAGTTTGCGGTCAATACTTTTATAAAGAAGTTCAGCCTTTTGATTATACGGCGTATTCTTAAAAGCCGTCAATATCTCATCAGCATCTTCGCGCCAGGCGGCAATCTGGGCCTCCTCAATCACCCAGATATCCTTAAGCTCTATTTCTTTCTCCAGGACTTCCTTGGGCTTAAGCTCGTAATCTCCAAAAACATAATAACTGCCCTGCTGGGTATCGTAAGCGATATCCAGGTCTTCCCGATAAATCACATCTTCGGGTTTGATTTCCACCGGCAGGTAGACCTTGATCGGAACAGTCTGGTTGGAGTCTTCGGAAGGATTGACCGCCACCACCCGTAAAGTAACGCTGGCGCTTGCCTGCGCAGAAAAGACCGCGAGAATAAGAATCCAGAAAACTAAGAAAGCATATAAAGAATATGTTTTGAGTTTTCCCATATTTCTAATTCTCCCCAGACAGGCTGGAAGCTTTATCATTTAACAGGCTGGAAGCCTGTTCCACCGTGTTTTCTTTATCTTCACACATTGCCGCTAATAATCAGTGTCACAGGCATCCCAGTGCCACAGGCATCCCAGTGCCACAGGCATCCTGCCTGTGATTACTTATCCCCCATAATCATCCACTTATACCCTCGCTCTTTATCACACAGCCCGGCTTTAAAAGGATTGTTCAAGACATAATTCAATTTCTCTGCCAACTCATTATCATCTCTTATGATCCGGTCAAAACTCTCATCAAGCCAGACAGAACCGCTTCTGCTTAAGGCTCTATTTACTTGCTTTGCGGAATAACTTTTTATGCTATGCGTAATTTCAGCGAGAGAATAGAAACAAGTCTCGGACTTCTTTAAGGGTTGAAGAATTAAATGCGCATGGTCAGGCATAATAACCGCCGCGGATAACGCGTACTTCTTATCTTTGTGAAAACATATAGCCTGAAGAACTATATCCCTGGCATGGTCCTCAAGAACAAACCCCTGAACCGTTCTAAAAGTTATGAAATAAATGCTCCCCGGCATCTCCCAATGCGGGAGGTTTCTTCTGTAGGTTCGGAAGGATTCGGACAGTCCGGAGGAAAGATTATCCTGCAACAGACTGGAAGCTTTATCATTTAACAGGCTGGAAGCCTGTTCCACCGTGTTTTCTTTATCTTCACACATTGCCGCTAATAATCAGTGTCACAGGCATCATCCCAGTGCCACAGGCACCAGTGCCACAGGCATCTTGCCTGTGACTACTTATATTCAAACCACGACTGGACTATCGGTTTCTTGGCCACATTTTCGGTCATCTTCTTGTTGATCTCCATTACCGCCTTGAGCTCCTCGGCCTTGTTCTTCAGGTAGATGATGTCTTCCTTTTTCTCCTGGGAGACCTCATAAAGCTTTTCCAAGTTCACATTCTTGGTCGCCCCGATGCTCTTTATCTGGGCGCTTAAGTTAGCCAATTGATTATACACCGATTCCATCTCGCTGACAACTCCTTTTGTCTCCTGGACCTTATTCACGATATTCTGCCCCATCCCGCTTAAGGATTGCTCCAGGGCCTTGAACTGGGCGTCTATATTCACTAAGGAGGCGCCCATTCCCTTAAAGTCGTTTAGATTGCTGGTTGAGCCCACCACCGCCGAGGTCATCCCGGCCACATCCTCCAGGCTGTGCTTGATCACGGTAATCACCATCGCGTCCACCGTGCCTAAGGACGACTCGGAACAGACTACCGAGAAATCCCCACTACCCCAGCTTGCGCTAAAGGTGGCGGGATATTCATATATCCCTGTCCCGCTGACTTCGGTCATTGCCGTGCCGCTGACCATCAAAGCATTCTTGGAGTTGTAAATACTAATAGTCGGCGACTTGCCGGTCTCGGTGCGGTAGCGGATAGTCAGGGACTGGCCGGTCTTGACCACATTGTCCCGGTTAAGGATACCAGACTTGATATGCGGCTTGACATCGCTTTTGATGGCCGCGGCCAGGTCGGTATTTATCTTCTCCGGTATAGTGGTCTCGGCGGCAGTAAGGATCTTGGCGGTCTGGGTCTTCAGGTCGCTGACTTCAGAACTCAATTTCTCCTTGATCGCCCCGGTCTGGGTCTCCATGCTGGTCTTTAACTCGCTCCTGGTGGCGGCGGCCTCGGCGGCCACGGTTGAGCTTATGCCGGTCACATTGGCCTTGATGTCCGAGCTCATGGTCTTGATCTCATCGGTAACCGATTTCAAGGCCTTGTTGATGGTTACCTCAAAGGCCGCCCCGGACTGGTATTCCCGACTGCGATACCAAATACCCATCTTGGCAAAATAGGTCTTGCCGCTTTCTAAGCCCAGGCCGCCCTCGCTTACCGTCTTGACCACATTGGAGGCCTCAAACCAGTAGTTACCGTTACTATCCACGGTAGAGTCGGTCAGGGTGGCCTTGAGGGTTTCCCCGTCATAGAGTTTGATATAGCCGTCACCGCCTACCCCCACATCCGCGTCAGCCGAGGTAATCAATGTGCCTTTCTTCTCCAACCAGGAATTAACCTTTAATTTATCGGTGTCCTCATTATAGGAAAACCCGGAATAGACCTTATACTCGGTCTGGGCCGAGGCCGCGGACTCCAGGAGCACGGTCACCTCGGTATCCCCGTTTATAGAGCGGTCATTGTCCGAGCGGTCGCCATAGCCGTCTTTAGACCAAAAGGTGGAGAACACCCCGTAAGGATCCCGGCGGGGATAGCTCTTAGCGGAATAACGGGAATCCGAGGTAGAGGTCAAGGCCCCGTTACTCACCCGCCAATAAGTGGTCCCGGAATAAGTAGAACTTACCGTCAAGGAATCCAGCAAGGTCAGGGTGTCATAATCCTTAATCTTCCAAGTAACAGTATAATATCCGATCTTAAAGGCCGAAGACTCCGTGAATACCGAGGTATCCGCCAAATTAGTAATCTTTAATTTGACATAATAAAACTGCGGCGGCTCATCCGGATATGAGGACAGATGCGGGTCAGGCACGGTCCAGGAATAAGAGCTGATATTACCAGTCCCCGGGCTGTTGACCAAGGTATTGATGATCTCCTGATAAGCTCCCCAATTAGCGCCGTTACTGGAAGTAGCGTATTCCAATTTCACATTGGCGAAACTACCCTTGTTATACCACTTTATGCTATGCCCGGTATTGGCCTTCCACTCGCTTGATGCGGCCAAGGCATTGGCAGTGTTAGCCTCGTCCCGGAACTCGAAACCTCCCCGGACGCGGAAATGCCCGGCGGCCAGCCCTTCATATCCCCGGGCCGTATCCCGCAGGCGCAGTTTTAAATTAGCCGAGACCTGGGCATTATCCGGCAGGGTGATGGTCTTGGTCCCGGTATATTTTCCGCTGTATTCATCGCTGGTATCCGATGCCCCCCGGGAAATCCCGGAAGCCAGGGTATACAACTGCTCATCCGCGTCCTTAAGATTATCCAAATCCGCGTCATCCCAATACTCAACACTCAAGCTGTCCGCGGAAAGCCCGCGCACCTTCCAGTTCACGGTCATAGTATCCTGAATCACAAATACATCCCCGTCCACCGGCGAGCTTACTTCTATAGTGGGCGCGGCAATGACCTCAAAACCGGCCGGTGAATCGGCGTAAGAATTAGGCCGCTGGCTGTCCTTGACCCGCGCCTTAACGCTATTAGTCTGGGCCCCGGCAGGGATTGTCCAGCTATAGATATAACTTCCACTGGTCTGGCCGCTCTTGGGGGCGCTCGCGGTTATGCTGGGCGAGGCATCGCTCAAAACACCGGAGGCGTCATATTGCAAAGACAAAGGCCCGATCACCGCCCCGTTATAGCTCCA
>LCKE01000069.1 GCA_001001205.1 Parcubacteria group bacterium GW2011_GWF2_45_11
GGACGAATTATAGAAAAACCGTCCGCTGTTTTTAAAAACGTGTCTGATGTTTCATGGTCGCCTAATGGAGACGGAGCGATCCTGGAATTTCCAGACGGAACCAACCTTTTTTACGACTTTGCTCGCGAGCGCGCATTTACTCTGCCTAAAGAAGCCCAGGATTTCAACTTTTCTAAAACAGGAGACGCGATCGCATACGAGTTTATCACTGAAAATCCTGACAACAACTGGCTCGTAGTCTCCGCCCCAACCGGAGAGGCTCCGCGCGCTGTTGAACATATTGGGGAGGCTAACACTGACGACATTGTTGTTGAATGGTCGCCAGATGATACAAAAATCGCTTTTTTCCGAAGCAGTACAGGTCTTACGAGCGACGAGGTTCTATTGATCGGAAAAAATCAGGAAAATTTCAGTTCTCTAAAAGTTTCGGGCCAAGGATTTGATGGGTTATGGTCAGAGGACGGCGAGTTTATTCTTTATAACATCTACAACCCGGAAACAGGGTACAGGCCTGAACTTTGGATCACGCGCGGTAGTGACGATGATCTCGGAGTTGGAAATAAAAGTTTGGGACTACGGACTTGGGTTGACAAATGCGCGTTTTCCAATTCAGAAATCGCGTATTGCGCCGTGCCGTTATATCTTGAAGAAGGGAGCGGCATCTACAAAGATCTCGCGCAGACAGTGCCGGATACAATCTATAAAATAAATCTGCAAAACGGTTTTAAGGAAGAAATCGCCATTCCGACAAACTCGCTAGGGGTTTCGCTATACACGGCGAAAAAACTCATGCTTTCGCCTGACCTAAGCATATTATATCTGACAGACGCCAATGGAGGAGTGTACGAGATACGGCTGAAATGACCTATGACCAAACAATTACGAGACACCATCTTTACTTGTTCCGCCTGCGATGCGCAGTATCCAAAATGGGAAGGACGATGCCGCGGGTGCGGAAAATGGGGAACGGTGAGCGAATTACGAATTACGAATTACGAATTACGAAAAGATGCGACGGAAAAAGCACCGCCCGCTGAATTGATAGAGTTTAAAGCCATTGACGCAACTCGTTTTCCCCGCATAGAAACTGGTATCGGAGAATTTGACCGCGTGCTTGGAGGAGGGATCGTGCCTGGATCCCTTGTTTTAATTGGCGGGGCTCCGGGAATCGGAAAATCAACACTGCTTTTGCAGGCGCTTGCAAAAATTAAGCCGCCTATCCTCTATTTCTCTGGCGAGGAATCAGCCTCCCAAATCAAATCGCGCGCCGAGCGTTTGTCGCTTGGATCGCTTCCAATTCAGTTTGCGCAGGAAACAAACATAGAACGCGTCGCGGCAACGATTGACAAGGTCGCTCCAACTCTCACCATCATTGACTCAATCCAGACATTAAAATCCGAAGAGGTCGGCTCTCCAGCTGGAAGCATTAACCAAATCTCGGTATCATGCGCGAAGCTCATGGAAGCGGCAAAGCGGGGCAATCACTCTATTTTTATTATTGGACACATCACAAAGTCAGGCGTTGTTGCCGGCCCTAAAACCTTAGAACACTTAGTTGATACTGTATTGTATTTGGAAGGAGATAAGAATCATTTTTACAGATTGCTCCGCTCGGTAAAAAATCGGTTTGGCACGACGGATGAAGTGGGGGTTTTTGAGATGACTGATACTGGTATGGATGAGGTAAAAAACCCGTCGCTCGCGTTTATGGCTGATTTTGACGCAAGCGCTCCGGGCACTGTTACCACAGTTGTTATGGAAGGCACGCGCCCGTTTCTTGTTGAAATTCAGGCGTTAACCTCTAAAACATTTTTTGGCTATCCAAAACGCGCTTGAATTATTGATAGCGATTTTGAGCAAACGGCTCGGTTTGCGGTTGGGAGAACAAGATGTGTACTTGAATGTCGCCGGCGGATTAAAAATTGGCGAGCCAGCGGCGGACTTGGCGGCTGTTTGCGCCATAATTTCCTCGTTTCACGACAAACCACTCCCACCGAAAACGTGCGTATTTGGGGAAGTTGGCTTGGGCGGCGAGGTGCGTCCAGTAGCATTTATGGAGAAACGCGTCAGGGAAGCAGAACAGTTGGGGTTTGAACAAATTTTGTGTTCAGCTGTAAAAAACCTCGCGTCTTCGTCTAAAATAAAAATCACTCCAGTCAAAATGCTTAGTGAGTTGCGGTTCTAGAAAATATCAAACTTAAATATAACTTGACTTTATTTTAAGTATTAACTAAAATATAAGCATGGTTCCTGAAATTCCATCTAAAATCTACCAAAGAGACATAATACAGGAGATACTGCCTTATCTTGAAGATAAAGCGGCGATTATATTGCTAGGGAGCCGGCAGGTTGGGAAAACACATATTCTCTACTCACTATACAGCCATCTTTTGTCACAGCAGAACCAGGTGTATTATCTTGATCTGGAGGAAAGCCGATACGTTACACTGCTGAATAAAGGCGCTCAAGAACTAAATAATCTGCTCTCTGAAGCCGGCATAAATCTCAAGCAAAAAACTTTTGTGTTTATTGATGAAATTCAATACCTCGCGCGGCCGGCGAATTTTTTGAAACTCGCTGTTGACCATTTTCCACACTTAAAAATTATCGCTTCCGGCTCATCAACATTTGAAATAAAGAAAAAAACAGAAAAGGCGCTCGTCGGAAGAGCCCTGACGTTTGAGGTATTCGGATTGTCTTTTAAGGAATTTTTGCGTTTTAAGGAATATCAGTCCAGAGACGCGCCTGTTTTAACCGATATAAAGCGAGATGAGTTAAAAAATCTCTTTACAGAATTTGCGTTGTACGGCAGTTACCCTCAAATCGCCTTATTGGCGGAAAAGGGGAAAAAAGAAAAATACCTGTGGCAGATTATTGATACATACCTCAAAAAAGATATTAGGGATTTGGCTTATGTTCAAGAAATAGAAAAGTTCAACAAATTATTAGAAATACTGGCGAGCCAAACCGGACAACTCTTAAACGTCAATGAATTGGGAAGAACGTGCGCCCTGTCAGAGCAAACAGTAAAGCATTATCTCTTTGTTTTGGAAAATACCTATATCATTAAATTAGTGAGGCCTTTTTTTCAGAATAAACGGTCTGAATTATTCAAAACACCTAAAATTTACTTTTATGACAGCGGTTTGGCGCATCTCCTTTGGCTTAAAACAATCTCGCCGACATTAATGGGCAGTTTGTTTGAAACAGCTGTTTTTTCCGAAATCATCAAAAAATTCGGAAAAGAATCCGTAAATTTTTGGAGGACAAAAGATAAAAAAGAGATTGATTTTATTGTGCGGGATAAAAACAAACTTCTGCCCGTAGAGGCGAAGATAAATTTTGCGAAATTTAAACCAGCAACGATGAATTACTTTTGCAAACGCTATCACCTTGACGCATACAAAGTGGTAAGCATAGAGGGAGAGAGTATAAAAAAATTCGGCGCGTATCCGTGGGAGCTGTAGCGCAAAAAGAAAGGCGATCACTTGTTTCGTTTGTGATCGCCTAAAAAAATACAGAACATTATCTAGCCGCCTTGCCGCCCTTGTGTTGATGGACGACTAATGGACTCTCTCGGATTTCATGAGAGAATTTTTTGATCTATCCCGATGGCGTGCGTCGGTGTAGCCGCCACCGGTCAAGGGAGGTTAATCCTCCCTTATTTTACCTCCCGCATGATGAGGACGAATTCGCCTTTGGTGGGTAAGCTAATGACAACTCGTTTGCGACGATTGTCAAACGAAACTTCCCATGGATCGTGTCCTTTATACCACACCGAAGTGCTCGTTTTGATTTTTTCCCATGCCTTCTTTGGATCCGGGGCCTTAAAAAAAACGACTCCACGCGACCATTCCAGAAATCCATTAACTGGAATGTCTGCCAAAACCTTTTCATTGATCAGTATAAACATCCTCTTCATTTTCTCACCTCCTTTTCGTGAAAAAAATGCTCTGTATTTGTCCAAACCCTATAACTTCTTCTTCTTCTTCTTGTCAAGTTTGTAGAATAGACCAGGTCTATTTTTTCAATCAATCGTCAACTCTTTTAGTCCATCTTTAATTCTATATTCCGATCCCTCTAATACATATTGCTTATAATCAACTACTAAATCAACTACAAAATTAAATTCAGGTAATATACCGTTCCGCATACCAATATACTCTGGATACGAAGACCATGGGTACGCCGCCAACTCTTTCAATGCAATACCAATATCTAATGGATTAAGATGGATATATCGTGAAAGGTGAAGTAAATATTCATCTGTCTGGACTGTCCGAGCTTTGAATGGACCTTGAAATAGTCTGCCTTCCAAGCCATATTTATTATTCACAAATATGGCATAATCCCTTACACAATGGCGCATAAATTCTGATACAGACGCATCGCCAACCTGTTGAATGAGAAGATGAAAGTGATTAGGCATCAGACAGTAGGCAATAATTTTTATACAATACATCGTCTTATATTGTTTGATTTTTGTTAAAAAATAAACATAGTCTCCTTTATCAAAAAAGATGTTGTTTTTACGATTTCCACGATTATAAATATGATAATATCCAGTGGGATAAAAAATTACTTTTCTGTATGGCATGATAAATCTAGAATAGACCAGGTCTCTTTGCAAAGAAACCTGGTCTATTCTGTTTTACTCTAAATGCACCGCGCCACCTTCTTCCTCTAACTTTTTCTTAATCGTGGGATATGAACCAAGCCGGGGATCTTTTTCTATTATATCACGCGCGAGGGTTTGGGTAAGTTCAATCAACTTATAATCCTGAAAACTCGCGATTTTAAACTCTAGTATGCCGTGCTGTTCCTTGCCATACATATTCCCGGCGCCGCGAAGTTGCAAATCGTACTCTGCAATCTTAAAACCATCGGCCTCACGGCTTAAAAATTCCAGCCGTTCATACACGTTTTGGCTTTGAGAATCCGTAAACAAAAAACAATACGACTGGTGATCGGCGCGTCCCACACGGCCCCGAAACTGGTGTAATTGCGCCAAACCAAACCGATCCGCGCCTTCTATCATCATCACGCTCGCGTTTGGCACATCCACTCCTACTTCAACGACAGAGGTTGCAACCAAAATTTTATATTCCTCCTTTACAAATCGCTCCTGCACTTCGTCTTTTTCTTTATCTTTCAACTTGCCGTGTAAAAGCCCGACAGGAATATGCGGAAAAATCTGCTTGTCTAATTTCTCGTGCTCGCTCGTAACCGCTTTCACACCCAGCTTGTCTGATTCATCAATTAAAGGACAAATTACAAATACTTGACGGCCTTCTTTAATTTGCGCCGCAATAAACTCGTATGCCTTATTACGGCTCTCTGTCGGCACTGGTTTTGTGATGATTTTTTTGCGCCCCTTTGGCATTTCATCTAAAATAGAAATATCCAAGTCCCCGTACGCGGTAAGCGAAAGAGAACGCGGAATAGGGGTCGCGGTCATTGAGAGAAAATGGGGAGAGCGTATTATGTCATTGCGAGCCGAAGGCGAAGCAATCTTTGCCGCGAGATTGCTTTGGTCGCTATTGCTCCCTCGCAATGACACTTCTTGGACATCCTGAGACGCCTTCTCGCGCAACGCCTTCCTCTCACCCACGCCAAAACGGTGTTGCTCGTCCACTATTGCCAATGCGAGGTTATGAAATTCCACCTGTTCTTGTATAAGCGCATGAGTTCCAATAATAATATCAATAAAACTTTTGAATTTTTAATTTCAATTTTGCATTTTTTAGCCGACCTCGTCCAAAGCGCAACCTCTATCTTATCCCATCCCTCTAAAAATTTGCATACACTCTGAAAATGCTGTTTTGCTAAAATTTCTGTCGGCGCCATAAGCACGGCTTGATAACCATTTAAGGCAGTGTTCAGCATAGCAATCAGCGCGACAATAGTTTTCCCGCTCCCAACATCTCCTTGTAGCAGACGATTCATTGGAACCTCGCGCCCACAATCCTTAATAATAGTCCACGCCGCTTTGCGCTGGGCGTCGGTTAAACGAAAGGGAAGGGATTGAACAAATTTTCTGATCGCCGCTTCTTCAAACGAAATCACCGTCGCCTGCGCGTTTTTCACCTCGTGCCGCGTTATCGCCTTTCGCAATTGCAGGAAAAACAACTCCTCAAACTTCAAACGAAATCGCGCTTTCGCAAGCAAATCTTTACTTTCTGGATAGTGGATATTTTTAATCGCGTCTTGAATCCCCAATAATTGGTAATTAGTAATTGGTAATTCGTAATTCTCTTGAATCCACTCCTCCACCTCCCCTACCGACTCAAACGCCCGCGAAATCAAAAATCGCATCTGGCGATTTGTAACCCCAGCGGTAAGCGGATACACCGGAACCATCCGAGCGGTGTGGATTCCGTTGGTCCATCCTGTACTCTTATTGTTCCTCGCTCGTAATTCGTAATTGGTAATTACCATCTTCTCCCACTCCGGAGCGCGCATCTCAAGCCCAAAGCCGGTATATTCAATCTTGCCCGCAAGCGACACGCTGTCCCCTTCTTTTATCTGCGTTGCCAAATACGGCTGGTTAAACCATACCGCCTTTATTGAATCAGCGCCGTCAGACACAAACAGTTCCGTAATCTTTTGCCGTTTATGGGGAGTAATTTTATTGCTAATTGAGAGAACCTCCCCTTGCACCGTGCACATTGTCTCCGGGCGCAAATCGCGAATCGCAACAATCGCGCTATAATCCTCGTATCGCGACGGATAATAAAAAAGCAGGTCCCGCACAGTTGTGAGACCTAATTTTTTAAGACGGCCCGACGCGCTTTGCCCGACGCGGATCAAAGTTTTAATTGGGCTTTCTAAGCTGATCCCCATACTCATCTTTTACGCTTCACCACAAAAAACATTAACCCAATCGCCGCAAGCGCCATATACCCAATTATTGGCGGGGCATTTTGGATAAGATCAC